>NZ_CAJCFU010000070.1:0-78524 GCF_903968575.1 Arsenophonus endosymbiont of Apis mellifera
AACAGCGCCACCTTTCCATTAATACCCGCCTTACGAGCCGGAACAGTGGTAAACGGTAAGCGCGTGCATAAAGTCCAGCTTGATAACGATGATATCACGCTTTACTGGTTGGCGATTAATCCACTTACTGGAAAGGCCAAAAATAAAACCCCAATTCAAAGCCAGATAGATAAAGCTTACCCCGAATTATCAGCAGGTTTGCATTTACCAAAATTCGCGAGAATTGAATCACCAAGTGAAGCAGTCAGTGCTGGTGATATTTCTGATCCGTTCCGGCCAAAATATGCTGTAGATGTGCAATTACTGGATAGTGATGGCAACGAATCAGCCGCACCTACCTACAAAGCAGTGCCGCTGCCTTTACCCATGGCAGGGGTTGAATGTGGTATGTTTCAATTTCCACCGGAGGGAACTTTAGTTGAAATTGCTTTTGAAGGTGGGAGGCCCGATAAACCGTTTATCCGGCAAACACTCAGTCAAAATAATACCCTCCCAGACATACAACCAGGGGAACAATTGCAGCAGCAACGCAAAGAAGTTTTTCAGCGCGTGACACAAGATGGTAGCTGGAATCGTGAAACAGACCAAAGCATCAATGAAGCATCAATGATCCGAAATATCAAAGCGGACAAAGAACAACGCGAACTGGTCGCGAGAGAAACCACAGTACAGGCCAATGACACATTAACCGTTTTAGGTACTAGAAAACTATTAGCAGGTGCAATCCAGAATTTAGCCGAGGGTGACTACGCAATAGCAACATCATCAAACTATGTCGGCAGTATTGAAAAAGACATGACTATTGAGGTTGGTCAGAATGCCACTGTAGAAATTGGACAGAAGCTAATAGAGAAAGTTGGGCAAATAAAGCAAAGTATTGCTGGCGTACAACAACAAATCATAGCCCCTATCATTTGGATAGGTAGCCAACAAATCAACGTTGCTCAGCTGATGATAGATACGTTAGATGTGGTCAAGGAATTAGCAGAACTCACCGCATCACATACTCACAGTAATACAGGCACACCAACTAACGCATCAGCTATCAAAGGCACTGGCACCAAGTCAGACAGCTTGAATAAAAAGTATTCCCCTGTTATTGGTAAGTAAAGTTATCGTCCACCATTTGCCCATCTAACGTGGGCTTTTTGTACCTTCAATAAAACTGTCTGAGCGCCATTCTGAGCGCATCACATAACAAACCACATCAACGATAAACAAAATGGAACGCACCTGCTGCATAGCCCTGAGAAATCACAGCGCCCACGAAATAAAAGTTTTCACCACGTAAAGAATGATGAGGAAATAGAAAATGTCAAAGTGTACTTAGCTCATTAATTAGCGTTGGATTACGCTCAAGCATTTTAAGTAATTTAAGTGCTGAACCAGAAGGAATACGGCGGTGTTGTTCCCAGCTCTGAATTAAGGATGCAGAAACGCCAACAGCTTCGGCAAATTCACTTTGCTTTAAGCCAAAGGTTTCACGTAGGTTTTTTACATTAGGCAGACGATGGCGATGAATATTTTCAGAAGGAATAGAACGTTCCCCTTTTTCCATCGCTACCATCTGATTCATGCTTTCAACCAGATCGCCAAAAAGTTTTTTGTCCATCGTGCCTCCGTTGTATGAATATGTCGCGTATCTACGCAGCGGTTGATTATTGCAATTTATTAATGATGGCTTTAAGTACTTCTTTTTCTTTTGAGGTTAAGTCATCTTTTTTATTTTTTGGGTAGATTAAAAGAAGATAGATCTTTCCAATTTTCGTCATGGTGTAGTAAATGATTCTGACACCGCCCTGTTTTCCCATTCCTTCCCTCAACCAACGGATCTTTTTACATCCTCCAGTAGCGCTAATGGTACTGCCTTGTTCATGATTTTTTAGTAAGTATTGTTGTAGTTGTCTAAATTCATCATCGGTTAACAGTTCTGTACGTTCTCTACTAAATACAGGGGTTTCAATAAAAAGTAGGTATTCCATAAAAAACATCCTTTCCTTCTATAGTTAATAGATTACTCGTACTACGTACGATTGTCAAGATATTATCGTACATGGTACGAAAATTTAATATTCAAAGGAATATATAGTTGACCTTCCGAAAGTAATTCATTAAAGTTCTGCACACGAGGACTCAAAACCTCTTAAAGCGGTACAAACCAACCCCGTCAGTGTTGGATTTTTTATGCCTATCATTATTGAGCGCATTATGCGTTCATACCCGGAACAATGTCGGGAGGGCGACTAATACAACACCCTAGAGGGGAATAAGTCCGCGGTATCTTTAAGCCGTTTTGAGCCTCCCGACGCCATATTATTGGTATAAATATAAATCTCAAAAAAATTAAAGAGGCTATAATGGCTAGCTTATTAATCACTCCTTTCATGTTTGAAAATCATCAATTACGCACATTTGTTAAAAATGGCATCCCTTGGTTTGTTGCTCAGGATATTTGCGATGCTTTACAGATTACAAATAGTCGAAAAGCTATCGCAGCACTTGATGATGATGAAAAGGATGTAACTTTGAGTTACACCCTTGGCGGAAAACAGAGAATAAACATTATCAATGAATCGGGAATGTACACTTTAGTACTCCGTTGTCGTGATGCTGTTAAACAAGGAACGCTACCTCATCGATTCCGCAAATGGGTAACAAATGAAGTATTGCCTTCAATTCGCAAAACTGGAAGTTATCAAACTTCAAAGAGAGTTGCTTCAACCGCCACCCTTGTGACTTGTCCTTGCTGCAAAAAGCCAGCAGGTATAATCACGATACATAAGACCCATAGAGAACATACAGAAATAGTAGCTATATGCCAAGACAGGCATTGCCAGAAAGAACCATTCAAGTATGACTTAACCTTTTCATATTACATAGAACTTAGCAAAATAAAGATCGATAATAAGGCTAAAAAGGTCATAGATAAACTCTCATAAAAAAACAATTAGCTCTTGCGAAGTAATTGTCTCATTAAATGATTATTTGCCCACATTACGTGGGCTTTTTGTACCTGCAATAAAACTGTCTGAGCGCCATTCTGAGCGTATCACATAACAAACTACATCAACAGATAAACAAAATGGATCGCATTCACTGAATAGCGCTGACGACTCACAGCACCCACGAAATAAAAGTTTTCACCACGTAAAACGCACTACACCGCACCCGCCTGCACAATTTGGATCTAAAAATTATTTCAGTTTTAAAATTCTACAAAACATATCGCCAAGCCGCGCCAATACTAAGGACTTGCCGAAAACTTCAAATTGAAATGTGTGAAAATAATTTCAATAGATTTCCGTTTTTAGATCACGAACTGGATCGCACAAAAATACAACGCAATGAAATATAAAAGAAAATTCTATTTTACGTGGGTTTGATTGGATCGCGAAATGAGCCGCATAATTTCAAAAAGCTAGTAAACATGCGGCTTGAGAGGACATGAAATACTGAAATACATGTAACAATTATTTTTCTTGTTCTTCTTTATCGTCTGCATGAGCAATGCGAATTGTGTCGCTTGCTTCGATTAAGCGGAGGGCTTCTTCTTCTGAGTAGCCTTTTAAATCGACATTCTTTTTGTCGGTATAAACTTCAATTCTAACGTTACGTTCTTGACCAAACATTTTTAATATCCCTATAAATTTTTTAGCCATTTCGGACTTAGCAGCAGTTTCGTATAGCACTCTTATGATGCTAGGCGGATTTGTTGAAAAGCATTTTAATTCACCAGCATCAACGCCAGCCTGTTCACATTCTAACAGAAATTGTTCTTTCAAGTCCGCAGGTATAGTCATGCGAATGGAACTGTACTTAGCTACAGAGTTAGTATTGCTCATACAAACTTATCCTAAAAAATATCAAGTTTGTCTAGTGTGACATATTTTAGAAAAAATAAAACACGGCGTGACATGTCACGAAAATGATTATGTGGTTAGAATGCTATTGACCTCAAAAGGATAATTATCTACTGTTCATATTGATGGTAAATACATCCTATTCAGTAATGTCGGGAGGGTGGCAAATATAACACCTGAAAGGGAAATAAGCCCACGGTACTTGTAGCCGTTTTGAGCCCCCTGACACCATCATATTATAATATTATTGACCTTTAGGACATTATTATTTATTGTCTACTCGCGAGGCGTCGAAAACCTCTAAAAGCGGATCACACCAACCCCGTCAGCGTTGGCTTTTTTGTGCCTATAAACGGCTCTCTGGCATAGTTCCATCCGAATTATGTTGGGAGGACGGTGAATAAAATACCCTTAGGGGAAATAAACCGTGTGGTTACTTTTGGCCATTTCGAACCTCCCAGCACCCAACTTATTCGAAAAAAACAAAAGGAGTCAGTAATGGCTAATCTATCATTAACCCCATTTATATTTGAAAATCAGCAAATACGCACATTGATTAAAAATGGTATCCCTTGGTTTGTTGCTCAAGATATTTGCAACGCCTTGCAGATCACAAATAGCCGACAAGCTATCGCCACACTTGATGATGATGAAAAGGGTGTAACTTTAAGTGACACCCTTGGCGGGAAACAAAAAGTAAACATCATTAATGAATCTGGTATGTACACATTAATGCTGCGTTCTCGTGATGCCATTAAAAAAGGTTCGATATCCCATAGGCTGAGAAAATGGGTTACAAGTGAAGTAATTCCATCTATCAGAAAAACAGGTAGTTACTCACATAATAAAAATCCTAATCAAATAGAATTTATATGCCCTGAGTGTGGATCAAAAGCAAACATTATAGAGAGTCAATATAGGCATCGTTGCTTAACAGAGTGCTATATAAAATGTACGAACAAGCATTGTTTAACTGCAGCATTGCTGGACATTCAACTTAGACAAATTCTGACATATCCCAATAAAGATAAAGTTAAAAAGACAATAATGTCTATGAGCAAAATGGATAGGGCAATAGCACTTGATATGCTGATGAGCTAATTAAAAGTGTCCACTTGATTATAAGTGGTGGACGCAAAGTGGACATTAGGTAAATCAAAGGGGCTACGTTTTCACGTAACCCCTTGTTTTATTTGGTGGAGCTGGCGGGAGTTGAACCCGCGTCCGAAATTTCTACATCCTCGGTACTACATGCTTAGTCTAGTCTTTACATTCGCCAGCTAGCTGTGGACAGACACACTACTAACAGACTAGCCTGATTAAGTTTAACGCTTCAACCCCAGGCTAGGCATCCACGCGATCTCTTTTAGGTTTGACCTCTCTTGATCCCCGTCCTAAGAGCGGAGGCTAGGGAGAGAGGGCTCTAAGCAGGTTATTAAGCTGCTAGAGCGTAGTTATCGTCGTTTGCGACTATTTTTTGCGGCTTTTTACGAGGCCAACCGCCCCTCGGCATGCACCTTGGGTTTCGCAAATCCCGTCGAATCCAGAATCAGCCCCAAGTTGATTATTCAATTATATCAGAAAAAAACTTAATAATGCTAGCACTTAGCTCATTAGCGGCCAGCATTTTTCATAATTCTTGCTTTGTCTAACTTCCATTCGCGCTCTTTAATATCTGAACGCTTGTCGTGCTCTTTTTTACCCTTGGCGACACCAATTTTGATTTTACACCAGGCATTTTTCCAGTAAAGGGATAATGCTACCGCAGTGTGTCCTTCGCGATTGATTTTACCAAACAGCGAATCAAGTTCACGTTGATTTAGCAATAACTTTCGGGTACGCATTGGATCACACACCACATGGGAAGAAGCCACATTTAGCGGGGTAATTGTGGCGCCAAAAAGATATGCTTCACCCTCTTTTAGTAAAACATAACTGTCACTAATATTGGCTTTGCCTGCGCGTAGTGCTTTAACTTCCCAACCTTGCAAAGCTAGACCCGCCTCGATTTCTTCACTAATGAAGTATTCATGGCGTGCTCTTTTATTTAGCGTAATCGTTGCCGAACCAGGCTTGTGTGCTTTTTTCTTTGTCATAATCGGCGATTATACTGTATGTATAACTAAATGGCACGGTAAGGATCTATTATTTGGTGTTAAGTGAGCATTTATTAGACTAAGTTGCCGCCCAGAATTTTTATTTCAGTGTATATCAATGTTATTATTGTTTTTGATTTACTTGGTGAGAATGGTTATGCCGCAAATTAGTCGTTCTGCATTAGTGCCTTATAGTGCGGAGAAAATGTACAATTTAGTCAATGATGTGGATTCATATCCGCAATTTTTGCCCGGTTGTGTGGGTAGTCGGGTGTTGAATTATGCTAATAATGAAATGACCGCGTCTGTTGAGGTTGCTAAAGCAGGTATTAGTAAAACTTTTGTTACTCATAATATATTAAAGGATAATAAGAGTATTAAAATACAGCTGGTAAAAGGGCCATTTCGTAAGTTAATGGGTAATTGGTTATTTACACCATTGAATGAAAATGCCTGTAAAGTAGAGTTATACCTTGATTTTGAATTTACTAATAAACTGATAGAGTTGGCTTTTGGTCGTATTTTTAAAGAGCTGGCTGGAAATATGGTGCAAGCTTTTACTCAACGGGCGCACGAGGTTTATCGTGGCTGATATAGATATTGAAGTGGTTTTTGCATTGCCAGATAGGCAATTTCTGTTGCACGTCAAGCTAGCAGAAGGCGCTTGTGTTGAAGAGGCGATTGTGCAATCAGGTATATTGGCGCTTCGTGATGACATTGATTTAAGTAAAAATAAAGTGGGTATTTATAGTCGACCCGCTAAATTATCCGATATTTTATCTGATGGTGATCGGGTTGAAATTTATCGTCCGTTACTTGCTGATCCGAAAGAAATACGGCGAAAGCGGGCAGAAAAAGCCAAACAAAAATCTTAGTAACTTATTTGTAATGAACTAGAGTGACCGCCAATTGTGTTGCCGTTTAATTGGCGGTCTAGTGATAATTTTACATAAATATCAATAGCATTGCGTAGGGGTTACATGAGTGTTGATGCTTTCTGTGCTGCTAAGCTATCGTTATTTTTGATATCGACTAAAATACCATTGCGATCAAAAGTAAGGGTTAATGTTTGTTGTTTAACCTTTTCATGTCCAGGCTGTTGACGGAAAATATAATACCAAATTAGCTGGCCAAACGGATCCTTTAGCATTGGTGTGCCTAATGTATAGGCGACTTGCTGTTGAGTCATCCCTTTTTGGATTTTTGCAACATCACTGGCAGAAAGATAGTTGCCTTGATTAATGTCAGGACGGTAAACAAGCCGTTCTGCCATAGAACAACCTGCTGTTAAAACAACAGACATTGCAGCAGCAATTAACAGTTTACAACGCATGGTCATATATTCCTTTGAGAGTCAGAATATCGATAATAATCGACATTGATGAAATTGAAAACCTTTCCTCATTATTCTATGAGCCATAATATACAATAAAGTTGAGGATGTTTTTAGGCAGCAAGTAGATCTTTTGCGCTAGCTAGGATGTTTTTAGTTACTTCGCTACCGCCCAGTAACCGGGCAATTTCTTGTAAGCGGTTTTTTTTATCTAATAATTGCATTTGCGTTTCTGTTTCACAACCATTAGTTTGTTTGCTCACATAAAAATGGTGATGACCACAGGCTGCAACTTGAGGTAAATGGGTAACGCACATAACTTGAGTTGAATTGCCTAATTCGCGTAATAGTTTTCCAACCACCGCGGCGGTAGGACCACTAATCCCCACATCAACCTCATCGAAAATGAGTGCGGGCGTATCCATTTTTTTGGCTGTTATCACTTGTATGGCCAGTGCGATACGTGAAAGTTCTCCACCTGAAGCAACTTTTATTAATGCTTGATGAGGTTGTCCCGGATTGGTTGTAACGTTGAATTCGACTTGGCTTGCTCCATCAATTTGTAAATGTTCAGGATTAAAATTGACATCAACCGTAAAATAGCCATGCGGCATTGAAAGTTGATGCATACTGTTGGTGATTAATTGACTTAATTCACTGGCATATTGTTGCCGTATTTGATGCAGTTTGCTGGCTATTTCTAACGCATATTGATGATGACCTTCGACTTGAGTCGTTAGGTGGTCACAATCATCTTGTTGCTGATTGAGCTTTTCTTGTTCTGCCAGTAGTTGTTGATGTAATTCAAACAGTAATTCGGGCGCAACGCGATGTTTACGGGCTAAATTGACATATTTTGCGATGCGTTGTTCTAATTCGAATAGTTGGCTAGGATCTAGCTCTGTCCGGTCACCATAATGACGTAATTCATTACTCACTTCATGAATTTGGATCGAGGCTTCTTCAAGCATATCAAGTAAATGACTGAATTGATTACTAACAGAAGAAAGCTCATTAATCTCTTGCTTTACATGATTTAGCATACTGATAATATTTTGTTCTTCATTGTCATTAAGGATTTGTAATGCATTTTGACTTAAGGAAAGAAATTGTTCACGGTTGGCCAGTTGTTTATATTCTTGCTCTAGTTTTTGATATTCATCCGCTTGTGGTTTTAATTCATCCAATTCTTTCAGATGATATTCAATAAGTTGTTGGCGTGATAGGCGTTCAGCGGCTTGTTGTTGAAATTTTGTTAATTCTTGGCAGCTTTGATGCCAATTTTTCCAGGCTGATTTCATTTCAGCTAAGATAGCGGTTTGGTTGGCGTAAGTATCCAACAGATATTTTTGATGCTGATTATCTAATAGTAATTGGTGAGCGTAATGGCCATGTATTTGAATAAGTAATGTCCCTAGTTCACGTAATTGAGATAAGGGAACCGCGGTGCCATTAATAAAACCGCGTGATCGTCCATCAGCCGTGATGATTCTGCGTAGCAAACATTCATTATGGTTATCTAATTGGTAATTTTTTAGCCAATCTTGTGCTGTGGGAGTGTCAGTAAGGGAGAAATGGGCACAAATATCGCTACGAGAAGCACCAGGACGCACGATATTGGTATCAGCTCGGTTGCCTAAACATAAACCCAATGCATCGATTGCAATTGATTTACCAGCGCCTGTTTCGCCGGTAATGGCGGACATCCCTGGATAAAAATCAATTTCCAGTTTGCGGACAATGGCAAAATTATTGATGGTTAATTGAATAAGCATGTGCTTCTCCTGTATGTAAAAACACTACTGTTAATAAATACAGTATAAACTGGTTTTTTATACAGTAAAGTAGTAATTAAAAAAAATCAAAAGGTTTTCTTTGACCAGCCTAGTTTTGAACTTAATGTATTGAAATAATTATAATCTTTTGGATGGATGAGATTAAGTTTTTTATTACTTCGTTTGATTAAGACCTCATCATCATCTTGGATAGGTAAAATGATTTGGCTGTCACAACTGATTTCATAATTGATGTTTTTTTGTCTAAATTTTAATTTAATACTACTGTCACTACTGATAACGAGAGGTCGTGATGAAAGAGTATGCGGAAACATAGGAACTAACGCGATAGCCTCAAGGTTGGGGGTGAGGATTGGGCCTCCGGCAGAGAGCGAATAAGCGGTTGAGCCCGTCGGTGTGGTAATAATCAGTCCATCGGAGCGTTGAGAAAAGGCAAAGCGATCATCTATATAAACTTCAAATTCGATCATATGAGCCACTTTGCCTGGGTGTAAAATGACTTCATTAATTGCCGTACTCATGCGCGGTTTGTGATTTTTTTTGCTGATTTGGGTTTCCAATAAGAAGCGCTGTTCTTCATAAAAATGGCCAGCTAATACGTCTGTCAGTTGCTGTAGCGCGTTATCTGGCCCCAGATCAGTTAAAAAACCAAGGTTACCGCGATTGATGCCAATAACTTTATTCTCATAGCGTGATAGGACGCGAGCAGCGCCTAGCATATTACCATCACCACCAACAACGATTATTAAATCAGCGGTTTTACCAATGTCTGTAAATCTACCGATGTTGGCATTTTTTAACTTAAGCTGTTGGGCAATTTGTTGTTCAACAATAACTTTATATTTTTGCGCTCTTAGCCAGTTATAAAGTTGTTCATGAGTTGCCAATGCCTCTGGATGTCTAGGGTGACCGACAATGCCAATATATTCAAATAATGCCTTTTTTGCTGGTTTTCCGGTCAGCATGGTTTATTTCCTCTTACAAGTTGGCGTGCTCTCTTGAATCCCAAACTTTTATCCCCATAATAAGCTAATAATCTGGATTAATGCTAAAAAGAATGTGGAGATACTCATGAGTAGTAAAGATCATAAAGTGCATGATGAGCAAGCCTCTAAACAAAAAGAATCAAAAAAATCACAAAAAAATGAGGCAAAAGAACCAGCAATTCAGACCGAGCAACCAGTGAGTTCTACGGAAGAAGTATTAATTGATCCACGGATTACTGAATTAGAGCAGCAGTTGCTAGAAGCGCAAAAACGTGAGCGTGAAGCATTGTTGCGCGCTAAGGCTGAAGTGGAAAATATTCGTCGCCGTACTGAGCAAGATGTTGAAAAAGCGCATAAGTTTGCTCTAGAGCGGTTTGCTAATGAATTGCTACCTGTGATTGATAATCTGGAAAGGGCCATCGAACTTGTTGATAAGGAAAAAGCTGAATCAATACCAATGCTGGAAGGACTTGAATTAACCTTAAAATCTTTTTTAGCCACAGTAGGCAAATACGGTATTAAGGTAGTAGCGGAGAAGAATGTTCCTTTCAACCCAGAACAGCATCAAGCCATGACGATGATCGATTCTGCAGAGCATGAACCTAACCAAGTTATTGATGTTATGCAAAAAGGTTATACCTTAAATGGTCGTTTATTGCGTCCGGCAATGGTGATTGTGTCAAAAGCAAAGTAAATGCAGATAATGCCACCCATATGGTGGTGGCATTCAGTTTATTCTTCAGGAATGATCGGCGTCCAGTCAATAGGGCTTAACCCCTGTCTTATGAGTATTTCATTGGTTTTAGAAAAATGTCGGCAACCGAAAAAACCTCTATGGGCAGAAAGAGGGGATGGATGTGGTGCTTTAAGGACAAAATGTTTATGGTTATCAATAAATTGACCTTTTTTCTGTGCATGGGCACCCCACAGTAAAAAAACGACACCAGTGCGGTATTGATTAATTGCTGCAATTACCTTATCGGTAAAGGTTTCCCAACCGAGATGGGCGTGAGAATGTGCTTTGCCTTGTTCCACGGTTAAAACCGTGTTTAATAATAATACTCCTTGCTGGGCCCAACTGACCAGATAACCGTGATTGGGGTAGTGGAAATCTGGAATATCTTTTGCAAGTTCTTTGTACATATTAACCAGTGAAGGTGGCGCAGGAACACCTGGTCGGACAGAAAAAGAGAGACCATGCGCTTGATTAGGGCCATGGTAAGGATCTTGTCCTAGTATCACCACTTTTACTTCACTCAGTTCGGTATAACGGAAAGCATTGAAGACATCTTTTTGTGGTGGAAAGATTGTCGTACCTTGTTGGCGTGCTTTAGCAACATAAGCCAGGGTGTTACGGAAATAATCTTGTTCTTTTTCTGAACCGATGACATCGTGCCAGGTGGGCAAAGCGGACATAACCATTCCTTTAGATTTTGATTAATATAAGGTTTAACTTAACATTTACGTTATGTGAGGTAAATTTTAAAACGGAAATCGCTTGTTTTTCATTATAATTTTCGGATTAAAATTATTTTCTAAAAAATATAAATTTTTTTTAAACAAAAAATTGATTTAAAACAGAAAGTTGTCGATCTCATTATTAATTGCGAACCGAAATTATTGATTTATATCAATGAATTACCGATATTTAATTGTTATATAGTCTATAGAAATAATGGTTATAGCAAATAGCAAATTTGAAAATAATTTCAAATTGTTATTTTAATCTTGTTCGAATTTGGAGGTCGACATGGTTATTGGTATACAGATTACTAAAGCAGATAATGCAGCATTATTAAATTCTTTTTGGTTATTGGATGACGAAAAAAATGAAGCTCGCTGTATTTGCGCTAAAACTGATTTTAATGAAGGACAAATTGTTGCCAAGAAGATGTTAGGTTCATTTGAATATCGGGAAATCCCCCTTGAAGTTAAACCGCAGGTAGCGGTAGAAGGAGGACAACATCTTAATGTTAATGTTCTATCTCGTGAAACTTTAGAAGATGCGATTGAAAATCCGGAAAAATATCCACAATTAACCATTCGGGTTTCAGGTTATGCAGTGCATTTTAATTCCTTAACACCTGAGCAGCAACGTGATGTAATTACGCGTACTTTTACGCAAAGTTTATAATTAAATAGTACTTAATAAGTTGAGAAATAATATCTAACAGCCTGATAATGGTTTCAGGCTGTTAATTTTTGTTAGTTAAGCAGAAAAATTAATAAGTGGTTGGGATAATCATTCGCTGTTATCAGTTTGCTTTACTGATGGTTTACGACGTTTACCGATATTTTTACTGTCGCGATGGCGCTCTTTGGTTTTTTTCTTTTGTTGTTGGTCAGTTTTTTTCTTTTCTTGCCGTTTTAGTCGAATTTTTTTCGAGGGTTTGGCTTTACGTAACGAACCTTCAGACGGTGCTTTTGTGGTTGGCCGAAGGCTATCGATGACGCGTATTTTTAATGGCTCTTTAAGATAACGGCTGATTTTACCTAATAGCGGCTGATCATGGGCTTCGACTAAGCTAATTGCTATTCCTTTGCGCCCAGCGCGTGCGGTTCTACCAATACGGTGCAAATAGACATCAGCAGTACGCGGTAAGTCAAAGTTGAATACATGACTAATATCGTCAATATCTAGGCCACGTGAGGCCACATCGGTTGCCACTAAGACGTTAATTTGTCCACTATTTAGACGTTTAACCGCTTCAGTCCGCTTTGCCTGAACCATTTCTCCTTCGAGTAACCAGGTTTTTATATTGGCTTGCTGTAACCATTGAACCAACTCATGCGCTCTTTCGCGTTTGCGGACAAAGATAATCGATTTGGTAGCATCGGGTTGCTTTAGTAGATGGCAAAGTAGTGCGGTTTTATGTTCGAGGTTATCAGCGCGGTAATAGTATTGTTGGATCTTTTTTCGTTCGCGTCTTGAAGGATCAGCATCAATTTCATGAGGATTATTCAGTAACCGATTAGCAAAATCGTGAATGGCTTCACCTGCGAGTGTTGCTGAAAATAACATAGTTTGTTTGCGCCAACGTGTTTCACCTGCAATAGTTTCAATGTCGTTGGCAAATCCCATATCAAGCATTCGATCGGCTTCATCTAAAATTAAGGTTTCAATTGCCCGACAATCAAAATTTTCTTCTTTAATATACTGTAATAAGCGTCCAGTAGTTGCGACAACAATATCTTGATTTTCACTAAAAATTTCAGCGTGGTTAACATAGGATACCCCGCCGGTAATGGTTGCGATATCAATATGGGTGTATTTGGCTAACGCTTTTGCCTGTTCAGCCACTTGCATTGCTAGTTCACGAGTTGGCGCTAAAATCAGAATACGTGGAGGTCCAGATCGTTTACGCGGAAAGTCAAGTAAGTGTTGGATCACCGGTAGTAAATAAGCGGCGGTTTTTCCTGTTCCGGTAGGCGATGAACCTAAAATATCGCGTCCTTCCATAGCGGCAGGGATAGTTGCAAGCTGAATGGCTGTCGGGCGCTCATAGCCTTTATCATCCAGTGCATTGAGCAGACTTTGGTCTAACTCAAGTTCAGAAAATGTAGTTGCAGTCATTGTATACCTCTGGTTAGGCAATGGATTATAAACAGAACGCTCAAATTGTTCATCTATTAAAATGGTTTGTTGAGTGATGATATAAAGAATTATTAGCAATCAATGACAAATCAGCTAGCAGCTTTGTCCAGTATAGATAAAAGGGGGTAATTATATTCCCCTCTTTAGTCATTTAATTGAAAGGGCTCAGAATAGTCGCTTTAGCATCCGGTTGCTGTTGCGGATAATCTAATGTGTAATGTAATCCACGACTCTCTTTACGCTTAAGTGCACAGCGGATCATTAATTCAGCTACTTGTACCAGGTTACGCAGTTCCAATAAATTATTTGATAGACGGAAATTTGAATAGTATTCATCTATTTCTTGTTGTAGTAACTGGATACGATGTAATGCCCGGGTCAGTCGTTTGGTCGTTCTGACAATACCCATATAGTCCCACATAAACAGTCTTAACTCATGCCAATTATGTTGAATGACAACTTGTTCATCTAAATCATGGCATTGATTTTCATTCCATTGAAAGAGTGTTGACGGTTTATCAATTTGTTCGATTTGTTGCATTATCTGTTTTGCCGCAGACCATCCATAGACAAGACATTCTAATAATGAATTTGATGCTAGCCGGTTGGCACCATGTAACCCGGTATAACTAACTTCACCAATAGCATAGAGGTGTCTCAGATCCGTTTGACCATACTGATCAACCATAACACCACCGCAAGTATAATGGGCAGCCGGTACAATTGGAATTGGCTCATTAGTCATGTCAATACCTAATGTGGCTAATTTTTGATAGATAGTTGGGAAATGTTGTTTTATCGCGCTTTCGGGCTGATGGCTAATATCAAGAAACATACAATCTGCCCCTAAACGTTTCATTTCATGATCAATGGCACGAGCAACAATATCACGAGGGGCGAGTTCCGCTCTTTTATCAAAATCGGGCATAAAGCGGCTACCATCAGGTCGTCTAAGATAGGCACCTTCACCTCGTAAAGCTTCGGTTAGTAGAAAATTGCGTGCTTGTGGATGATAAAGACAAGTCGGATGAAATTGATTAAATTCAAGATTAGCCACCCGACAACCGGCTCGCCAGGCCATGGCAATGCCATCGCCTGATGAAATATCGGGATTAGTGGTATATTGATATACTTTAGCGGCTCCTCCGGTTGCTAATACAGTTACTTTTGCATGACAAATAACAATCTGTTGTTGGTCGAGATCCCAAATGTAAGCACCGGTAATTGTCGCTGGATCTTTGTCTGAACGGAGCAAATCGATAGCATTGTGTTGCTCCTTAATCGTGATATTCGGATGCTTAATAGCTTTTTCAACCAAGGTTGTTTCTACCTGTTTACCTGTTGCGTCGGCATAATGAAGAATACGACGATGGCTATGGCCACCTTCTTTTGTTAAATGATATTGTTCTTTACCCGCTTGATTGATCTGTTTATCAAATAAAACACCTTGCTCAATTAACCACTGTACACAGTGGTAAGCATTACAGGCGACAAATTCAACGGTTTTTTTATCACACAACCCGGCCCCAGCAATTAAAGTATCTTTAACATGGGCTGCTATGCTATCTGTTTGATCAAAAACCGCTGCAATTCCACCTTGGGCATAGTAAGATGCGCCTTCAGTTGAAATGTTTTTACTAAGTATGGTTATTTGGTATTGTGATGCTAATCGAAGCGCTAACGATAGACCGGCGATGCCACTACCAATGATTAAAATGTCCGTATAGTGTTGTGTTGATGGCATAATGTTTGATTACTGAGCTTTGATAATAGAGTAAATTACCATGTTAGCCTATTCTTTTATTTAGAGTAAATATGGTGGCCTTGAAAGAACTTTTCTTATGGTTTAGCTTAAATTGAATATGAAATAATTTAAATTGACTGGAACTTTGCAAGTTTTTGTCACTCAAAAAAATGCTTGCTTACAAATGAGAGAAAACATGGCGGGTTCAAATAAGGAAAATATGAGGCTTATTTTCGGGAGAAGTGACCTCGGATGAGCGAGCAGTTGACAGACCAGGTGCTGGTTGAACGGGTACAAAAAGGGGATAAAAAAGCTTTTAATTTACTGGTTATTCGATACCAGAATAAGGTTGTGAGCCTTGTTTCTCGTTATGTACCGCAGGGAGATGTCCCGGATGTAGCCCAAGAGTCATTTATTAAAGCTTATCGCGCTATCGGTTCATTTCGTGGTGAAAGCGCATTTTATACTTGGCTTTATCGGATCGCAGTCAATACAGCTAAAAATTATCTTATATCCCAAGGACGTCGACCGCCATCGAATGATTTGGATGTAGTTAATGCAGAAAATTTTGAAGCTTCTAATGCATTAAAAGAAATTTCGAACCCTGAGAATTTAATGTTGTCAGAAGAATTGAAAAAGGTAGTTTTCCGGACCATAGAGTCACTTCCTGAAGATTTACGCCTGGCAATTACGCTGAGGGAGTTAGATGGACTGAGTTATGAGGAGATAGCGCTTATTATGGATTGTCCTGTTGGTACAGTTCGTTCGCGCATTTTTCGGGCAAGGGAAGCTATTGATAATAAAGTGCAACCGCTAATACGAAATTAAGTGTGGTTCACATTTTACTGAAGGGTACTTTGGCATGCATAGAGAGAGACTTTCCGCTTTAATGGATGGAGAGATCTTTGATTCAGAATTGATCCATACCATTTTACAAGATGTTTCGTTACAGAAACGATGGGAGAGCTACCATCTTATCCGCGACAGTTTGAGAGGCGATATCAACGAAGTTATTCATCTTGATATTACCGGTAAAGTAGAGCAGGCGCTGGCAAGTGAGCCTATCCAAATTGCGCCTGATGCAATACCGGAGTCACAACCTGAGCCAGCTAGCTGGCGTTTAATGCCTTTTTGGCGTAAGCTTCGCCCTTGGGCTAATCAGATAACGCAAGTTGGTGTAGCAGCTAGTGTTGCCGTAGCTGTTATTGCTGGTGTGCAGAATTATAATACGTCTAATATAGAGACGGATGGCAAATCTGACTCACCCATATTTAATACAGTACCTATCATGGGTGCTGCGTCGCCTGTGAGTTTAAATGTTTCCAATGATCAATTGTTTGCTCAACCGCAAACCGAACAGTTAGAACAACGTAATCGCCGACTTGGTTTGATGTTACAGCAATATGAACTTGAGCGTCGTTCAATGCTGAATCAAAGCGTAACATCGTCTTCACCAGTAGTGGAAAAAACTCACTCAGGAGCAGAATAGCAGTAATGAAGCATTGGTTATCCGCCCTCTTTTTTTTGCTGGGCGGTTTATTGTTGCCTTTACATTCCTATGCTAAAGAATTATCGGCTGAAATTTTATTAACTGATATGGGTAATGCGGTAAAATCTTTACCTTACGAGTTATCATTTATTATTATCAACCCTCAAGGTATAACGCCGATCAGATATCGTCATGTCATTATTAACAATAAACCCATTGCTCAAATAATGCAGATGGATAGCTCTCGTCGTGAAATTATTCAAAAAGGTAATCAAATTAGCTATTTTGAGCCAGGCTTTGATTCTTTTACCCTAGATGGCTCTTATATCGTTGATTATTTACCATCAGTTGTTTTTGCTAATTTTACTAAACTGCAATCTTATTACAATTTTATTCAGTTAGGCAGAACGCATATAGGTGATATAAGCTGTCAGGTTATTCGGGTTATCCCAAAAGACAATTCACGGTTTGGCTATATCTTATTAATTGATGAAAAAACCAAGTTACCAATGCGCATTGATCTATTAGATAGTAAAAATGAAATATTGGAACAATTTAGAGTTGTTTCTGTAGTTTTTAATAGTCAAGAGTTGCTAAAATCGATGCAAGTGATTGCATCATTGAATATGCCTCCTTTGTTACTTATTCCCAAATCAATTACTAAGCAATTTAACTGGCAAGTAAACCAACTTCCGTTGGGATTTGAAGAAATATCTCGTAGCTGTAATGAGATAGCAACCGATGAATCATTAGAGACCATGATATTTGGTGATGGGTTATTTAGTTTTTCTATTAATGTCACTAAAGCAGGAGAGCGACCACTTATTGAACAGCCATTTCGTAAAGGTGGTTTAACCATTTACACGGTAATAAAGGGGCAATACGAAATTACAGTTATTGGTCAATTACCTTTGTTAACTGCTAGTCAGATTGCTGCTAATATTAGTTTTAAAGAGGCAAATTAATGGTTAAAGAGTGGGCCACGGTAGTGCGTTGGCATAATGGTCGTGTTGTTTTGCGATATGGTTCTAATTCCGGTTGTGGTAGTTGCGCTGCTCGTTCAACCTGCGGATCTTATATTCTAAATAAAATAGGACCGAAAACTGAGTATCAATTAGAACTTGAGATCAGCCAGCCTCTGGTTGTTGGTCAGAAAGTGGAAGTAGGGATCCCAGAAGGCAGTTTATTA
Organism: Arsenophonus endosymbiont of Apis mellifera; assembly: GCF_903968575.1. NCBI lineage: Bacteria > Pseudomonadati > Pseudomonadota > Gammaproteobacteria > Enterobacterales > Morganellaceae > Arsenophonus > Arsenophonus endosymbiont of Apis mellifera. The sequence continues at coordinate 18,089 of NZ_CAJCFU010000070.1, forward strand.
CGTTCAGCCATGCTTGTTTACCTTACCCCATTACTTGGGCTTTTTATCGCCGGTGGCGTTATGCAATTTTTCTTTTTAAATCAATTAATTATCTTTTTTGGTGCCGTTGTTGGTGCAAGTGTTGGTTTTTTTCTGGCAAAAAAAATTGCGCATTATTGGGAAAAAGAAACCCTATATCACCCCACCATTTTGCAAATCGGTTTACCGCCTAATGAATTAAAAGAGCAAGTATGAATGACATAGTCAGTCAAAATGCTTATCGATAGTAAAAACAAATCGTCACTAATCATGCGTATAAACGCCTTATTCATAAAAACGACTTTTCATTATTAATGATTCTTTGAGTTGTTTGTCGCTTATATGTAAAATGCATTCCCAAGATTGTTATAACAGCTTTTATTAGTTTTAGCTTTGTAGGCTAAACTATCGCTAAAACTGATTTTATAAGGCCATTTAGAAGAAGATATAACCTTGAAAATCAAACATATAAGAAATTTTTCCATCATCGCTCACATTGATCATGGTAAATCAACTCTGTCGGATCGTATTATTCAGATCTGCGGTGGCCTTTCTGATCGTGAAATGGCCGCCCAGGTATTAGACTCGATGGATTTGGAGCGAGAACGAGGGATCACCATAAAAGCCCAGAGTGTTACCCTTGATTATAAAGCCAGTGACGGCGAAACTTATCAGCTTAATTTTATTGATACTCCCGGTCATGTGGACTTCTCTTATGAAGTATCCCGTTCTTTAGCTGCTTGTGAAGGCGCATTACTGGTTGTTGATGCCGGGCAAGGTGTGGAAGCGCAGACCCTTGCTAATTGTTATACCGCTATTGAAATGGATTTAGAAGTTGTTCCTGTGCTAAATAAAATCGATTTACCAGCGGCTGAGCCTGATCGGGTGGCTGAAGAAATTGAAGATATCGTTGGCATAGATGCACATGACGCGGTTCGTTGTTCGGCAAAAACTGGGTTAGGGGTACAGGAAGTAATTGAACGTTTGGTTAAAGAGATCCCACCGCCAAAAGGTGATCCGGCAGCTCCTTTGCAGGCATTGATTATCGATTCGTGGTTTGATAATTACCTAGGCGTTGTTTCGCTGGTACGAATTAAAAATGGTACTCTTGGTAAAGGCGATAAAATTAAAGTGATGAGCTCAGGTCAGCTTTATAATGTTGATGGCTTAGGTATTTTCACACCCAAACGCATTGATCGCCAACAGTTAAATTGTGGTGAAGTAGGTTGGTTGGTCTGTGCCATAAAAGATATTCACGGCGCGCCGGTTGGTGATACATTGACCGGTGCTCGTCATCCGGCTGAACAGGCGTTGCCTGGCTTTAAAAAAGTAAAACCACAGGTTTACGCCGGTTTATTCCCCGTTAGCTCTGATGATTATGAAGCATTTCGTGACGCTTTAGCTAAATTAAGTTTGAATGATGCTTCGTTATTTTATGAACCAGAGAGTTCAACTGCTTTAGGTTTTGGATTTCGCTGCGGTTTCCTTGGTCTACTTCATATGGAGATCATCCAGGAGCGTTTGGAACGTGAATATGATCTGGATCTTATTACCACTGCACCTACAGTTATTTATGAAGTTGAGTTAACGAATGGTGATGTCATTTATGTTGATAGTCCCTCTAAGTTACCGGCGCTTAATAACATAAATGAATTACGTGAACCCATTGCAGAATGTAACATGCTAATGCCGAAGGAATATCTTGGTAATGTCATTACGTTATGTGTAGAAAAACGCGGTGTGCAGACTAATATGGTCTATCATGGTAATCAGGTCGCATTAACCTATGAAATTCCTATGGCTGAGGTGGTGTTAGATTTCTTTGATCGTTTGAAATCGACTTCTCGGGGATATGCTTCATTAGATTATGGTTTTGTCCGTTTCCAAGCGGCGGATATGGTGCGTGTAGATGTGTTAATTAATGGTGAAAGAGTGGATGCTTTAGCATTGATTACGCATCGTGCAAATGCACCATACCGGGGTCGTGAGCTGGTAGATAAAATAAAAGATCTGATCCCGCGCCAGCAGTTTGATATTGCAATTCAGGCCGCTATTGGTACCCACATTATAGCGCGTTCAACGGTGAAACAATTACGTAAAAATGTATTAGCTAAATGTTATGGTGGTGATGTTAGCCGTAAGAAAAAATTACTACAGAAACAGAAAGAAGGTAAAAAACGAATGAAGCAGGTTGGTAATGTTGAACTACCGCAGGAAGCATTCCTAGCTATCCTTCACGTAGGTAAAGATAACTAACCGTTATAAGGAGTCATAATGGCTAACACTTTTTCTTTGATTTTGACGCTGGCGACCTTAATTACAGGGATTATCTGGCTTATTGATCGTTTTAAATTAGCTCCTGCTCGCAAGAAAAAAATGGCACAGCAGCAAAAGGTGATTGAGGGAAGCGTAGAGCAGACGCACTTAGCTGAAAGTATACATAAACCATCATGGGTTGATACTTGTTCATCTATTTTTCCGATATTAGCGATTGTATTAGTAATACGCTCATTTATTTATGAGCCGTTTCAAATTCCATCAGGTTCAATGATGCCTACTTTATTGGTTGGTGATTTTATACTAGTAGAAAAGTTTGCTTATGGATTAAAAGATCCTGTTACACAAACAACCTTATTGGAAACAGGAAAACCTAAACGTGGTGATATTGCGGTTTTTAAATATCCTAAAGATCCTAGTGTAGATTTTGTTAAACGTGTTATTGGTCTACCTGGTGATAAAATTGTTTATGATCCTGAACAAAAAGAGTTACGCATATACCCGAATTGTTCAAGTTCAAACTGTGCGCGAGCATTACCAATTATCTATTCTTCATTAAAAGAGAGTGAATGGGCCTTATTTTTTAATATGGATTCAATGGTAGAAAGCCAGAAAGGGAGTTATCAAATTCCATTGGGTGAACCAGTTCCAACTAACGCATTACGTCAAGCGGAAAGAATTGAAAAATTAGATGATGTTAGCCATGAAATCTTAGTGATCCCACAGGTATATACCCAGTCACGTTATCAACAGCCCGGTTTACCAGACAATGAATGGATTGTTCCGCCTAAACACTATTTTATGATGGGAGATAATCGGGATAATAGTGCAGATAGCCGTATGTGGGGTTTTGTACCTGAAGAAAATTTAGTTGGGCGTGCCGTTATTATCTGGTTTAGTCTTGATAAGCACGAGGGTGAATGGCCAACTGGGGTGCGTTTAAGTCGAATTGGTGCAATTAACTAATAAAATAAACTAATCATTGATGCTAAATTGATTTATATAGCAATCGAGATAGAATATAGCGAGACAATCAAATATGATGGTTTCCTAAGTGATATCAGGAAACCTACCAACGCAGCAGCTTTGTAAAAATTAATTTTACAGATCTGTTGCGTATGCTTTTTGTAATTTGATAATAAAATAATTGGTAGCACATGAATTCTTCTTTAATTGAGTGGTCAGAGCGGCAAGAAATTAAACAGCTACAGCGTAAGCTTGGTTATGCTTTTAAACAAATTGAATTATTGAAACAAGCATTAACTCATCGTAGTGCCAGTAGTAGTCATAATGAAAGATTGGAATTTTTAGGCGATTCAATTCTTAGTTTTGTGATTGCTAATGATCTTTACCATCGTTTTCCTAAAGTTGATGAAGGTGATATGAGTCGTATGCGCGCAACATTGGTCAGAGGAAATACTCTGGCTGAGCTTGCACGAGAGTTTGATTTGGGAGAATGCTTGCGCTTAGGGCCAGGTGAATTAAAAAGCGGTGGTTTTCGTCGAGAATCAATATTGGCAGATACTATCGAAGCTTTAATTGGCAGTATTTTTTTAGATAGTGATATTCAAACCACTGAACGAATTGTTTTGGCCTGGTATGACACTCGATTAATAGAAATTAGTCCCGGCGATAAACAAAAAGATCCTAAAACACGTTTACAAGAGTATTTACAGGGACGCCATCTACCTTTACCGAATTATTTGGTCGTTCAAGTTCGCGGTGAAGCGCACGATCAGGAATTTACTATTCATTGTCAGGTTAGTGGCATAAAGGAACCTGTTCAAGGAGTGGGTTCAAGTCGTCGTAAGGCTGAACAAGCAGCCGCTGAGCAGGCATTAAAAATATTGGAGCTTGAATGAGCAAACCGAAAACCTATTGTGGATTTGTCGCTATTGTAGGGCGTCCAAATGTGGGTAAATCAACATTACTGAACCAATTACTTGGGCAAAAGGTTTCTATTACTTCACGTAAACCACAGACAACCCGTCATCGCATCATGGGAATTGAGACAGAAGGTAATTATCAAACAATTTATGTCGATACCCCCGGATTGCATGTAGAAGAAAAGCGCGCAATAAATCGTTTAATGAATCGGGCAGCAAGTAGTTCAATTGGTGATGTGGAACTGATTATTTTTGTTGTTGAAGGTACACATTGGACAATCGATGATGAGATGGTGGTAAATAAACTGCGTCATGTGCCTTGCCCGGTATTATTAGTGATCAATAAAATTGATAATGTAGTGGATAAAACCCGCTTACTGCCTCATATTGGCTTTCTTAGTAAGCAAATGAATTTTCTGGATATTGTGCCGATTAGTGCGGAAAAAGGTACTGGTATTGATATTATTACTAAAATTGTTCGACAACATATGCCAGAAGCGGCGCATCATTTTCCAGCAGACTATATTACCGATCGCTCACAACGCTTTATGGCTGCTGAAATTATTCGTGAGAAGTTAATGCGTTTTCTTGGTGATGAATTACCCTATTCGGTCACAGTTGAAATTGAACAATTTGTGGTAAATGAACGCGGTGGCTATAACATTCATGGTCTGATTCTGGTTGAAAGAGATGGCCAGAAAAAAATGGTTATTGGCAATAAAGGTAGCAAAATTAAGAAAATTGGCATTGAAGCTCGGATGGATATGGAAAAACTTTTTGCGACTAAAGTTCATCTTGAACTTTGGGTCAAAGTTAAAGCTGGATGGGCTGATGATGAACGTGCACTGCGTAGTTTAGGCTATATAGATGATCTTCATTAAGGCGGATTTCAGTGGACGGTTGGCAACGTGCATTTGTACTTCATACTCGCCCTTATAGTGAAACGAGCTTATTATTAGATTTTTTCACCGAAAATGAGGGTCGAATTCGACTATTGGCCAAAGGTGCTCGTAGCCGTCGTTCTAATCTAAAAGGCTGTTTACAACCCTTTACGCCCTTGCTGATCCGTTGGGGAGGCAAGGGAGAAATGAAAACGTTACGTGGCGCAGAACCAATTTCTTTAGCGCTACCATTTACCGGTACCGTGCTGTACAGCGGTCTATATGTTAATGAATTGCTTGCGCGAGTTTTAGCCTACAACATCCCTTTTCAAAGCCTATTTTTTGAATACCTTACCTGTTTGCAGATATTGGCTGGCAGTGAATCTACGCCAGAACATGCATTGCGTCGTTTTGAATTATCATTGTTATCTCATTTAGGTTATGGTGTTGATTTTTTACACTGCTCTGGTAGCGGTGAACCGGTGATAGATAGCATGACTTACCGTTACCGGCAAGAGAAAGGTTTTATTGCCAGTTTGGTTATTGATCACTTGAGTTTTACCGGCAAGCAGCTTAAGGCATTTGCCTATCGTGAGTTTCCTGATATTGATACATTGAGAGCAGCAAAACGTTTTACACGCGTTGCGCTTAAACCTTATTTAGGGGGAAGTCCATTAAAAAGCCGCGAGCTTTTTTGCCAGCTTATATTGCCTAAAACGCGTTGAAGTGGGGTCACTAACACCTATTTCAAGATATTATGATTGCATGGATAAACGAAATTCTAACTATGAAATGGATAACAGGAGTTTAATATGGCAGAGTTATTATTAGGCGTTAATATTGATCATGTTGCGACAGTGCGTAATGCACGGGGAACTCAATATCCTGATCCAATACATGCGGCATTTCTTGCTGAACAGGCGGGTGCAGATGGGATCACCGTCCATTTGCGTGAAGATCGCCGCCATATTACTGATCGTGACGTTAAGTTACTTCGCCAAATGTTACAAACGCGGATGAATCTGGAGATGGCAATAACAGATGAGATGGTCAATATTGCCTGTCAGATCAAACCTCAATTTTGTTGCCTGGTACCAGAGCGACGTGAAGAAGTTACGACGGAAGGTGGGCTTGACGTTGTTGGCCAACAAGCGTTAGTCGCAACGGCTGTCAAACGATTAGCCGAAGCAGGTATCACGGTTTCTTTATTCATTGCTCCTAACGATAAACAAATTGATGCGGCAGTGGAAATTGGGGCGCCCTTTATTGAAATTCATACCGGTGCTTATGCTGACGCTAACAGCGAGTTAAAGCAGGAAGAAGAGTTTAAACGTATCAAGCAAGCGGTAAGTTATGCTACGGCGAAAAAGCTTAAGGTCAATGCGGGTCATGGGCTAACTTACCATAATGTCCAGCGTATTGCACAGTTGCCAGATATATATGAACTTAATATTGGTCATGCGATTATTGGGCGAGCCCTTTTTAGTGGTATGGCAATGGCGGTCAGTGATATGAAGAAAATTCTTCGTGAGGCGCGTGGTTAATGGCGATTATTGGATTGGGTATCGATTTGGTTGAAATTATACGTATAGAGCAGATTATCGAGCGTTTAGAAGAACGCCTGGCAAAACGTATATTGTCTGCTCAAGAATGGCGACAATATCAAAGTCACTCTCAGCCAGTCCGTTTTTTGGCAAAGCGCTTTGCTGTCAAAGAAGCAGCGGCAAAAGCTTTAGGAACCGGTATTCGAAATGGTTTAGCACTTAATCAATTTGAAGTTTTTAATGATGAATTAGGTAAGCCAGGGCTGAATTTGTTAGGGCAAGCAAAAATATTGGCTGATTCATTAGGTGTGCAACACATACATGTATCATTATCTGATGAACAAAATTATGCTTGTGCCACGGTGATTATGGAAAGTTAAATTTTATCGGCATGGTGTGTTAAGACAAATTTATCCCATAATTGTTCTTCTGTTTCAGTGTTATTCGGATCTTTAATAATGGTATTGCTGATCGGACAAACGGATTGGCAAGTTGGCTTATCATAGTGGCCAATGCATTCAGTACAGAGATTGGGGTTGATTTGGTAAAATTCTTCTCCCATTGAAATCGCTTCATTAGGACATTCTGGTTCACACATATCACAGTTGATACAGCGATGAGTAATTAATAGTGACATTTTAAGCTTTATTTAAAATATTAGTTATATTATTAAGTAAGTAAAAAGCTGCATTTATTATTAGGCTTGAAGCGAAAATAAACACAGCTTATTTTATATTGTCTAGCGTAAATTATCACGCTAAAACAATAATATTATTACCTTATTAACCGGTTTGCTCTTTGGCATACTGCTATGGTGCCATATCGGCCGGTAATTTTGTATAGTCAATTCGTTTATTGCTAAAGTCAATGACACTATTTTGTTGTGAACAAATATCGTTTGAAATCATATTACAGGAATGGTCAATACTGGGATGGTCAATACCTGACCATTCAGAAAATAGACTTAAAAAGTTAATTCCACTTCTGGCAGCGTTGATGTACTGCCGGTCGTTAGAATTATAAGCACTAATAAACAGTGGTACTTCGTAATCCTGACGATATTGGTCGTTATGGGTGAGTTTAAGGTCACTCGGATTGTTTTTATTGACGAAACCCAGACCATGATCAGAAAAGTATATCATGCTCCATTTTGACTGGCTGTTAGTTAAATATTGATGAATCGTTGCTAGTAGCTTATCAGTATTTTTTATGCTCTGGATATAACATGAGATTTCTTTACTTTTATAAAAGATATCATAATGATTATCAGTTCTTACGCAGGCACGGGGATGGCTGCCAATTAAATGAACAATAATCAATTTTTTGGCAGGAGGAGCTTTGATTGCTGCCGCGATTTGCGGTAGCAATTCATCATCGTTGGTATCTTTACTATTATTATAACTTCCTCTTTTAAGGAAAAACGGCTGGTCGGCTTTTTTACCCATTGAGGCAATCGGTGTGTCATAGATACCAACCGCTCCCTGATTTGATAGCCAATAGGTGGTAAATCCCCATTTTTTAGCGAGTGCAATAATATTATTGGCTAATTTAGGTGGCTGAGCTAGGGAATGAGTTAATGATGGTACGGTTGTTGAGGCGGCTGAAATATAATGATTAAATATAATACCATTTGCACTATCCATAAATGGGGTATTATTAATTGGAAAGCCATAAACATGCATAAAGTCACGTCTGGCGCTTTCTCCAATCACTATAACATAGGTATCATAAGGTGTGGCAGCATTGTTTGGTTGGAAATCATCTTTCTGCGCAATTAAACTAAAAAGTTTTGTCGCCTCTTGTTTAGCATAGTAAAAATCGTTGATAAATTTAATTTCAGGATAACCACTATTTAAAATATCAAATTTACCCATTTCTTTATAATCTTTTATTGGACCATAGAGAAGAAACAGTACAAAGGTAATAAAAGCCCAAATCTTTATTTTTTTTGAGCTTTTAAGCTTAAATTTTGCACAGGAAAAACCGAACAGCAAAATAAATACTGAGCCGGCGTAAAGATAGTATGGAATATTAGTAATAAATTCTATTGCTTCATGTAAATTGGTATAAGTAACCGATGTTGCTATGGTGAGTGAGGGCGCACCGTACAGAAACCTGGCTGGAAAATATAGCGCTGCAATAACTGAGAATATGATAATAAACCCACTATATATTATCCGTAATGGACTGATAACGATGAGTAATGCGACGATACCCGCTGTATAGTTTAGCCTTGCTGGGTAGCCCATAGCATAATGAATTAGGCTGAATAATATAGTATGGAGCAATATTTTTAGCCAAAAATACTGATTGTTATTTATTAATTTTTTTATCATTTAATATACACATGTTAAATAGGTTATTATCTTTAATTTAAAGATGTGCAAGGTCAAATAGGCTAATTTTAAGTAATAGCATAGATTATTTTACAGATAGTTTATCAACGTGATTAACTATCTTCATTAGTTTCATTAAACCATAAATTGATATTATGTTATAACAATTTTTGTCGTGTAAGTTAATTTTTGAGGTTTTTATTCGTGGAGCAAGCCGAAAAAGATGTTTATTGGATGCAAAAAGCTATTTTACTCGCAGAAAATGCGCAAGCAAAAGGTGAAATTCCAGTAGGTGCAGTATTGGTACATGAAGATAAATTGATTGCAGAAGGTTGCAATCATCCTATTTCCGCTCATGATCCATGCGCTCATGCAGAAATTTTAGCTTTGCGCGCAGGTGGTCAATATTTACAAAATTATCGCTTACTTAATACTACCCTTTATGTGACACTAGAACCTTGTATTATGTGCGCTGGGGCTATGATCCATGCACGTATTGGTCGCTTGGTTTATGGTGCCCCGGATCAAAAAACCGGTGCTGCGGGATCAGTAATTGATGTTTTTAATCATCCTGATATGAATCATCGTATTTTGGTATTGGGAGGGATTTTGGCCGATGAATGTTCGGAGATGTTAAGTTGTTTTTTTAAACAGCGGCGAGCAGAAAAAAAGTTGGCCAAGAAAGCGCCACGTTGCTAAATTAAATCTGCCTAAGTAGCTTAGTGAGGCTACTTAGGCAGAAATAGAGGCTAATACTATTTAGTGATTTTTGGCTAAATTAATCACTACTCTCTTTTTTGCTACTGGTTCTAGAGAATAAAAGAGGATCCCTGGCAGCAAGCTGCATATTTTGATTCATTTCCTTATTCTGTAGGTAACCCACCAAGCTCTGGTGATAACGGCGAATATTTTCCACATAGCGATAGGCTTCATAACCACGCGCATAACCGTAAGTTAATTTAGCAAAATATTTTTTCTTGCTAAGTAAGGGAAGTCTGGCTTTTACATCTAACCAACTGTCTGGATCACCGCCTTGCATGCGTGTCAGTTTCCTGGCATCAAGCATATGTCCCAACCCCATATTATAAGCTGATAATGCAAACCAAATGCGATCATCAGGCGCAATAGTGGTTGGTAAGCGTGAAATTAGGTATTGTAAATAAGCGGCGCCACCTTTAATACTTTCCTCTGGATCCAGCCTATCTGACACACCCATAGTTTGTGCAGTAGGAACCGTTAGCATCATCAAACCACGAACCCCAGTTGGTGATGTGGCAAGTGGATCCCAGTGTGATTCCTGCCAGGAAATTGCTGCGAGTAGACGCCAATCCATATTTTCTGCATATTTTTTAAACAGATGTTTATAGGTTGGCAAAGTTTTATTAATCGCAGTAATAAAAGTAAGCGTATCAAAATAATCAAAGCTAGCTACATGGCCAAAATATTTTTCATCTAGGCGTGTTAAAAGTTCTTCTTCTTTGCTTTTATTGAAGAAGTCTAACATTGCTGCATTTAGACTATTATCTTTTGAACGTTTCATATACCAATTAAGGCTATGATCGTCGCTAACATTAAAAGCTACCGCAATGTTTGGATGAATACGTTGCTGCATGGCGACGACAATAGAGTTTTCTATAGTATAATCAATTTTCCCTTCGGCTAGCAGTTGTAATAACTCAGTCGCATTATAATGACTGGTTTCTTCCCATTGAAGATTAGGATATTTTTGCTTCAACCGTTGCAATGTACTAGCGTGTACTGAATCAATGGCAACGACAAACTTGCCTTTTACATCATTCAAGGATCGTGGACGATTTATCCCTTTACGATAAATCAGTTGTTGTGAAACGGTATAGTAGGCAGGGCCCGGCTGTGCTTTATCGAGGCGCTTCTCATTGTAAAGAAGTCCTGCAGTAATGAAGTCACTATTACCGTTTTCAAGATCATTAAAAAGTTGATTGATATTTGAACGTACATTGATACGTAGCTTTACGCCAAGGTAATCGGCAAAGCGTTTAGTCAGTTCGTAATCAAATCCGCTTGCTTCTTGCTTATCGTTAAAGGACATAAGTGGTGAATTAATGGTACTTACACGTAGTTCACCACGAGAAATAATTCTCTTCACCTGGTCTTGCTGCTGGTTGGGCCACTCAATATTAAGTGCAATGACACCAACAGAAATTATAGAGACGATAACGATAACAAGATAATTAATTCTAATATTAATCAAATGGTTATATCTCGTTAGTTAAACATATTATCTTAATTAAAATGACCAAATTATGGTCAATTTTTTAAGAGCCCGACATTTTGCTTAACAAAAAAAGGATTTGCAACGTAATTTAATCTATTTTACATATCTTTAACATTTCCCAGTGAGTGATAAATGTTCACGCAAACGGTTTCGTAACGGCTCATGATGCTTTATAATAGTCAGCCAGTTTTCCTGATACTTATCTTCAGGCCAGCTTTATAAGTTAAGAGAATCTATTACTATGGAACTTCTGCGTGGCTCACCCGCTTTATCGACATTTCGCATTACTAAGCTTCTTTCTTTATGCCAACAACAACAACTGCCGGTTATTGACATTTATGCTGAATATGTACACTTTGCTGAACTTGGTGCGCCATTAAATCAGGAAGATCGACAAAAACTGAGTCAATTGCTCCATTATGGCCCTTCATTAACTGAGCAACAGCCTAAGGGCCAGTTACTCTTAGTTACTCCACGGCCAGGCACTATTTCACCTTGGTCTTCAAAGGCAACGGATATTGCTCATAACTGTGGATTACAGCAGGTGATCCGGCTTGAGCGTGGCATTGCTTATTATATTATTTGTTCTGCGCCATTGGATATATCACAATTGGATGATTTATCTGTCATTTTGCATGATCGTATGGTTGAAGCTGTTTGGACTTCTTTTGAACAGGTAAAATCCCTCTTTATGCACCATAAGCCGGCGCCGATGGTAACGATAGAAATATTAAAAAATGGTCGTCGTGCACTGGAATTGGCAAATACTGAATTAGGGTTAGCGTTAGCCACAGATGAGATTGATTATTTAATGCATGCCTTTCAAGCATTAGGCCGGGATCCAACGGATGTTGAGCTCTATATGTTTGCACAAGCTAATTCAGAACATTGTCGGCATAAAATTTTTAATGCCAGTTGGGTTATTGATGGTAAATCTCAACCTAATTCTTTGTTTAGCATGATAAAAAATACTTATCAACAAACCCCTGATTATATTTTATCGGCATATAAAGATAACGCTGCCGTAATGGAAGGATCGAATATCGGGCGTTTTTTTCCTGATCCAGTAACCGGTAAGTATGATTATCATCATGAAAATGCGCATATTTTGATGAAAGTAGAGACGCACAACCACCCGACTGCCATTTCTCCTTGGCCAGGAGCTGCAACCGGTTCGGGTGGAGAAATACGCGATGAAGGTGCAACTGGACGTGGTGCAAAGCCTAAAGCAGGCTTGGTTGGATTTGCAGTTTCTAACTTACGTATTCCAGGCTTTAAACAACCTTGGGAACAAAATTTTGGCAAACCGCAACGTATTGTTAGTGCGCTGGATATTATGCTTGATGGGCCATTAGGGGGCGCCGCTTTTAATAATGAATTTGGGCGACCCGCTTTGTTAGGTTATTTTCGTACTTATGAACAACAAGTGGATAGTCATAATGGAGCAGAATTACGTGGCTACCACAAACCGATTATGTTAGCGGGTGGTATAGGTAATATTCGGGCAGAACATATTCAAAAAGGGAATATACCCGTTGGCGCTAAATTAATTGTATTAGGCGGCCCGTCAATGAATATTGGACTGGGAGGCGGCGCAGCTTCATCGATGACTTCCGGGCAGTCTGATATTGATCTTGATTTCGCCTCGGTACAACGTGATAACCCTGAAATGGAGCGTCGTTGCCAAGAGGTTATTGATCGTTGCTGGCAGTTAGGTAAGGATAATCCGATCCTATTTATCCATGATGTAGGCGCGGGAGGGCTTTCTAATGCCATGCCTGAGCTCGTGAATGATGCGGGTCGCGGGGGAGTATTTGAACTACGCCAAATATTGAATGATGAACCAGGTATGGATCCACGTCAGATTTGGTGTAATGAATCTCAAGAGCGCTATGTATTGGCAGTGTTACCTGAACAACTTCCTTTATTTGAGTCTATTTGTCGTCGAGAACGCGCGCCATATGCTGTAGTTGGTGAAGCAACGGAAAATCGGGATTTGGTTCTTAATGATAGTTATTTTAAAAACCAGCCTATTTGCATGCCGCTTGATGTTTTGTTAGGTAAAGCACCCAAGATGCAACGTGACGTTAGTTCTCAATATGCAGCCGGTAAACCGATTAATCGCGAGACGATAACTCTAACAGAAGCAGTTAAACGGGTATTACATTTACCCGCTGTCGCAGAGAAAACTTTTCTGATTACTATTGGTGATCGAAGTGTTACCGGAATGGTGGCGCGAGATCAAATGGTGGGGCCTTGGCAGATCCCGGTTGCTGATTGTGCGGTCACGACTGCTAGTTTAGACAGTTATTATGGTGAAGCTATGTCTATCGGTGAGCGCTCACCAATAGCACTTTTGGACTATGCGGCATCTAGCCGGATGGCGGTTGGAGAAGCGTTAACCAATATCGCTTCTGCTTATGTTCAGGAGCTAAAACGGGTGAAGCTTTCCGCTAATTGGATGGTCGCCGCGGGACATCCTGGTGAAGATGCAGGTTTGTATCAAGCTGTGAAGGCGATTGGTGAAGAGCTATGTCCAGCATTAGGTTTAACCATCCCGGTTGGTAAAGATTCAATGTCAATGAAGACCACCTGGCATGAAGGCGAACAGATTTGTGAGATGACCGCGCCACTTTCTGTTGTTATTACGGCTTTTTCTCGGGTTGAAGATGTTCGTTTAACGGTTACACCTGAACTGAAAAGTGATCAAGATAATGCATTATTATTAATAGATCTCGGCCAGGGGCATAATGCATTGGGTGGTTCAGCATTGGCGCAGGTTTATCAGCAATTAGGTGATCATGCACCGGATGTGCGTGATGCTAACTTATTAAGAGGCTTTTTTAATGCGATTCAGGCGCTTATAAAAGAACAAAAATTATTAGCTTATCATGATCGCTCTGATGGTGGCCTATTTGTTACATTAGCTGAAATGGCATTTGCTGGTCACTGTGGTTTGAATATTGATATCGGTCATTGTGATAAAGATATTCTTGCGGCTTTATTCAGTGAAGAATTAGGTGCAGTCATCCAAGTCAAGCAAGCGGATAGGGAAATGGTGGAAGCTTGTTTAGCTGAGCATGGATTGGCTGAGTGTGTTCAGTATATTGGTATGGCAATTAATGACGATATTGTTGCTATCAACAGCCATGGCAAAGAAATTTATCGTGAAAAGCGTAGTCAATTGCGATTATGGTGGGCTGAGACCAGTTGGCAAATGCAACGTTTACGAGATAATCCTGAGTGTGCCGATCAAGAACATCAAGCTAAACAAGATCTGACAGATCCGGGATTGAATGTAAAATTAAATTTTGATCCAGCAGATGACATTGCTGCGCCCTATATTATGACAAACCGCTCACCAAAAGTGGCTGTTTTACGTGAACAGGGGGTCAATTCCCATATTGAAATGGCGGCTGCATTTTATCGTGCAGGTTTTACTGCCATCGATGTGCATATGAGTGATTTGTTAGCTGGTAGAGTAACACTCGCTGATTTTCAGCTGTTAGTTGCCTGTGGCGGCTTTTCTTATGGTGATGTATTGGGTGCCGGAGAAGGCTGGGCAAAATCAATTTTATTCAATTCACGTGTACATGACGAATTTGCTGACTTTTTTACTCGCTCTGATACTTTATCTTTAGGCATATGTAATGGGTGTCAAATGATGTCTAATCTCCATCAGTTAATTCCAGGTGCTGAACATTGGCCACGATTTGTACGTAATCGTTCAGAGCGGTTTGAAGCGCGTTTTAGCTTGGTAAAAGTGATGGAAAGTCCTTCGCTATTTTTACAAGATATAGCCGGTTGCCAGCTACCAATAGCGGTTTCTCATGGTGAGGGACAAGTTGAGATGCGTAACATGGCTGATGTTAACCAGTTGGAAAAAAATCATTTAGTCGCGCTACGCTTTGTTGATAATTATGGTCAGGTTACTCAACAGTATCCTGCAAATCCAAATGGTTCGATTAATGGTATTACTGCGGTGACGAGCTTAGATGGGCGGGCGACTATCATGATGCCGCATCCGGAGCGAGTATTTCGTACAGTTAGCCATTCCTGGCATCCACCAGAGTGGGGCGAAGATAGCCCCTGGATGCGTATTTTCCGTAATGCTCGTCGTCAGTTGGGTTAATTAGATATTTTCTTCTGTGGCTAATTTTAGTGATAAAAAAATGGTTAGAGATAGGCGATAAAATGTAACGATAATTTTTTGATTGAAAATAAGTAGAATAGGTTTGATGATCAGCTAAATTTAGTTGAAACTCAATGTTAATTATTATTAAAATTAATTAATAATTGGTTAAATTGTTGGTTAAGTTCTCTAACTGTCGCTAATTGACAAGTAATCAAAATAAATTGTCTCAAAACGGAGACATTTAATTGTATGATTTTTTATTATTATCTCATTCACTCTATGAAATGTCGCAAATAGGCGACATTTTTACTAAAATAGAGGCATTAAATTTAACGAAACACCATTTTAAAACCTTAAAAATTTTATTTTTTATTAAATTTCAATCAATTATAATTTCTTTTAAAAAGATGGCATATAAAATGCATATTATGTTGGGTAGTTGCTCATTCAACTTTTTATGTCGGACCCAATGTAGAGGGATATATACCACATAAACCAGGAATGATGCCAAAAGTAAGGTGCCTACCGTCCAGCAGCATGATATTGCTTATTAACTGGCTTTATCAAACATCGGGCGACACGTGGAGTGAGGCACCATTTATAAAAATTCGCTGCTCTCCTCGCCGATATGGGCGGGGTGCAGTGAGTTATTAGATAAAGTATTTATTGCTGCTTTAGCCCATGAATATTATTTACCTTCCTTGTCTTACTTCCTTATTGATTATTTAAAATTTCATCCTTGATATTCGTGATTAACAGGCTGTTTTTAACATAACAATTGATTAGATATTTTTATTAAATTACGAGACAAATTCACTATCGCATAAAAGTTCTGTTACCATAATAGTATGAATAGGTAATGAGATGATTTCTTTGAATAAATGGCATTATTTTCCGCGCTCACTACGCCAACTGGTGGTGATGGCTTTTTTATTGGTTCTATTGCCATTATTAATATTGGCCTATCAGGCCTATCAAAGTTTAGATGAGTTGAGTAATCAAGCAGCTGATATTAATCGTACTACCTTGCTTGATGCCAGGCGAAGTGAAATCATGACCAGCACTGCGCTTGAAATGGAACGTAGTTATCGTCAATATTGTGTGTTAAACGATCAAACTTTTGCTGCGCTTTATAAGAAAAAACGGCAAGAATATAGTGATATGTTAGCGCGTCAACTGGCTATTTTGCCCGATAAAAGCCAAATCGCCACTATTCAAACCTTACTGGAAGATCTCTCCGATTTAAAATGCGAAAATAATTCGCCTATTCCAGAAATGGCTACGGCGCTTGAACGTTTTTCGGTTACCAATAACCAATTAGTACAATTAACACGGGATGTCGTATTTGGACGTGGTACTCAATTGCAGAATGCGATTGCTGAGAAAGGGCAATATTTTGGTTGGCAAACACTAATTGTCTTTTTATTGAGTGTATTATTAGTTGTTTTATTTACTAGAATGATTATTGGTCCGGTGAAAGCTATAGAGCGTATGATTAATCATCTTGGGGCAGGAGGAACACTTTTTACTAGATTAGAGCGTTTTAAAGGCCCCAGTGAACTACGTTCATTGGCTCAGCGTATAGTTTGGTTGAGTGAACGACTTCGTTGGCTGGAGTCACAACGACATGAATTTTTACGTCACATTTCTCATGAATTAAAAACACCTTTAGCCAGCATGCGTGAAGGGGCTGAACTATTAGCTGATGAAGTAGCAGGACCTCTAACTTTAGATCAACGAGAGGTTGTCGCTATATTGGATAATAGTAGTAAACATTTGCAACAACTTATTGAGCAATTATTAGACTATAATCGTCAGTTAGCTGATGGGCCGGCACAGATTCAGCAAATTGATTTAACCAAGTTGGTGGCAAATGTCGTTTCTTCACATAACCTAACGGCTAGATCTAAAAATATGCAAACTGAAATTGAGTTGAATATGACTCACTGTCGTGCAGAGCCTACATTTTTGGCTAGAGTGATCGATAATCTCTATTCTAATGCAGTGCACTACGGTTCTGAATCGGGTAAGATTTGGATAATAAGTAATGAAACTGATGATAAACTCCAAATCGATATCGCTAATACAGGAACACCCATTCCAGAAGCTGAACAAAATATGATTTATGAACCTTTTTTTCAGGGATCTTTATTGCGTAAAGGGGCAGTAAAAGGTAGCGGGTTAGGATTAAGTATTGCCCAAGATTGTATTAAGAGAATGAATGGTCAATTGTTGCTTATCGACTGTCCGTTTGCTGATGTCTGTTTTCGTATTGAACTACCACTAACCACAGAGTATGAATAATGCCAAATTGGTCTAATTACAACACCCTAATAGCCGCAGGGATAATGCGGAAAACATGGCATATTGCATCAGCTAGTCTAAGTTGTGAGGGATTTTTTTCCACTAGCTGGAAAATAAAGTTAACAACACTTTTTTTACCCTTTTTATTAATAGCATGTAGTAAGTCTCATCATCCATTACCTCTGGATATGATAAATGAATCGATGCCAATAGAAGAACGTATAACAGATTATCGCTACGTAAATTGTGAAAAAATATGGAATATAGACAGTGAGAATGCTACCGATAATCCGCTTTACTGGTTGAGAATAGTTGATTGCGCTAATCGATTGAATAAAGAGCAAGCGCGTTTGATGACTAAAACGATCCAGTTAATTAATTGGCAGAATGTTTTTCGTCATAGTATCTTACTCGATGTTACAGAACCAACAGTCATCGCCCGGCGTAAAATGATTGATAATTTGAATATTTATAGTTTGCAGTTTCCTGCACCTATTCGCCCACTATTAGAATTATGGCGCGAAAATCAAATACAGACTGTTAATCTTGAAGAAGCAAATGCTAAATATTTACGTTTACAACAAGAAAGCGATAATAAATTAGACCGTCTTACTGAACAAAATGCTCATCTCACCTATGAATTAAATATTATCTCACGTAAGTTGGAAAATCTGAAAGATATTGAACGACAACTTTCTTCACGTAAACAGGAACAAGCAGTAGCAAGCGGAAAAATGGATAAAAGTAGTGCCAATTCTGCACCAAATAGCACAGAGTCAAAAACACCAGATGTGACTAAAGAGTCGCATTCGGTTGATAAAAGTGGAGAAAATCCGCAATGACAGTGCATAAATCAGCCAACTTACTGTTGGTAGATGATGATCCCGGTCTGCTGAAATTATTGGGCATGCGTTTAACCAGCGAAGGATTTAAAGTGGTTACCGCAGAAAATGGTGCGGATGCCTTGAAAATTTTAGCAAAAGATAAAATTGATCTGGTAATCAGTGATTTGCGTATGGATGAAATGGATGGCATGGCACTTTTTGCTGAGATACAGAAACAACAGCCAGGTATGCCGGTTATTATTTTAACGGCACATGGTTCAATCCCTGACGCGGTAGCTGCAACACAAAGAGGGGTATCAAGTTTTCTTACTAAGCCGGTTGATCGTGATGCCCTTTATAAAGCGATTGGTGAAGCCTTGGCTATGTCAATTTCCGTTTCTGATGAAAATTGGAGTGAAGAAATTGTCACCCGGAGCCCGATAATGCTTCGTTTATTAGAACAGGCACGTATGGTGGCGCAATCTGATGTTAGTGTATTAATCAATGGCCAAAGTGGCACCGGTAAAGAAGTATTGGCGCGTGCAATTCATCGTGCTAATTCTAGAGCTAAAAAGCCCTTTATTGCAATTAACTGTGGGGCTTTACCTGAGCAGCTTTTAGAATCTGAGCTGTTTGGCCATGCCAAAGGCGCTTTTACCGGTGCGGTTACCCATCGTGAGGGTTTGTTTCTTGCCGCGCAAGGGGGAACATTATTTCTTGATGAAATTGGTGATATGCCTTTGTCGCTTCAAGTGAAACTATTACGGGTTTTGCAGGAACGTAAAGTACGCCCTTTGGGCAGTAACCGGGATCTAGATATTGATGTTCGAATTATTTCAGCCACTCATCGTGATTTACCAAAGGCAATGGAAAAAAATGAATTTCGAGAAGACCTCTATTACCGTTTAAATGTGGTAAATATCAAAATTCCTGCCCTTAATGAACGTCCAGAAGATATTCCTTTATTAGCTAATCATTTGTTAAGGGAATCAATAAAACGTCATAAACCTTTTGTGCGTAGCTTATCGAAAGATGCGATGAAATGTTTAATGGCGGCAAGTTGGCCGGGTAATGTAAGGCAATTAGTGAATGTGATTGAGCAGTGTGTTGCATTAACCACGGCGCCAGTTATTAGTGAAGCATTAGTCATGCAGGCGCTGCAAGGCGAGAATACCGCATTACCTACTTTTGTTGAGGCTCGCAATCAATTTGAACTGAATTATTTGCGCAAATTATTACAAATGACAAAAGGCAATGTTACCCACGCAGCACGTATGGCAGGTCGCAATCGAACTGAGTTTTATAAATTATTAGCCAGACATAAACTGGATGCTAATGATTTTAAAGAATAATTATTATGTCTGGAGAGTGAAATTTTATGAACCGAACGCTGAATATTGCACTAGCACAATTAAATTGGCTGGTAGGTGATATTGAAGGCAACTGTGAACGCATGTTGCAGGAAGCTAAGGCTCAACAGTTACAGGGTGCGGATCTTATTCTGTTTTCGGAATTGGCTTTAACTGGCTATCCGCCGGAGGATTTACTTTTTCGGTCGGATTTTTACCAACGTTGTAACAAACAGCTTGATCGCCTTCAAGAGGCTAGTCAAAATATAGCCATTGTCGTAGGTCATCCATGGCAGCAAAATGAAAAATGTTATAATGCATTGTCATTTTTCTGGCAGGGACAAATGGTGGCGCGTTATTTTAAGCAACAATTGCCTAATTATGGTGTTTTTGATGAAAAGCGCTATTTTTATGCTGGTCACGAAAGTTGTGTATTATCTTTTAAAGGTTATAAATTAGGTTTTTTAATTTGTGAAGATGTTTGGTTTGATGAACCAGTTGATAAAATTAAAGCATTAGGCGCTGATGTTCTGATTATCATTAATGCTTCACCTTATAATCGCGAAAAACCCCATATCCGTACAAAGTTATTAAAATCTCATAGTCAAAGAACGCATTTGCCAATTGTCTATTTAAACCAGGTTGGCGGGCAGGATGAACTTATATTTGATGGTGGCTCAAAAGTATTTAATGGAAAGGGTGAGGTAACGCATTATTTAGCGCAGTTTGCTGAGCAAGTTATCCTGTGTAAATTTAATGATTACGAACCGCTGCCAGTAGCTAATTTAGCTAAAACTTTATCGCCTACCGCTCAAGTTTATGAAGCATTAGTCATGGCAACCCGTGACTATATTAATAAAAATGGCTCCTCTGGCGTTATTTTGGGATTATCAGGTGGAATTGATTCAGCTTTAACCTTGGCTATTGCAGTAGATGCTTTAGGAAAAGATAAAGTTCAGGCTGTAATGATGCCTTTTAAATATACAGCTGAGATAAGCATCCATGATGCCAGAGAACAGGCAGAATTGTTAGGGATTGAATTTGCGATAGTATCTATTGAAGCTATGTATGATGCATTTATGGCTGGTTTGTCGCCCTTATTTGCAGACATGACTGCCGGCACAACCGAAGAGAATTTGCAGGCTCGCTGTCGGGCTATTATTCTGATGGCAATATCCAATAAGAGTGGCCGTTTAGTATTAACGACCAGTAACAAAAGTGAATCGGCAGTAGGTTATACTACTCTCTATGGTGATATGGCCGGTGGTTTTGCGGTATTGAAAGATGTACCGAAGACGTTAGTATTTGAGCTGGCAAAATATCGTAATACCATTTCAGCAAACATCCCTCAGCGCGTGATTGAGCGGCCACCTACTGCTGAGCTAGCGCCAGGGCAACTCGATCAGGATAGTCTACCACCTTATCCTGTGCTGGATGCGATCTTGGAAGGTTATGTAGAACAGGATAAATCGGTCAGTGAATTAGTTGCGGCTGGATTTGATGAGGTAACAGTACGTAGGGTGATCAAGCTAGTTGATATTAATGAATATAAACGACGTCAAGCACCAGTAGGTCCGCGCGTTACAATTAGAAATTTCAATAAGGATAGGCGTTACCCAATTACTTCGGGTTTTGGTCGTAAAAACTGGTGATAATAGGATAAATTTGATGAAAAAAATTGATGCAATTATCAAACCTTTCAAGTTAGATGATGTAAGAGAAGCTTTAGCCGATGTAGGCGTAACCGGAATGACAGTCACGGAAGTAAAAGGGTTTGGACGGCAAAAAGGTCATACAGAACTTTATCGCGGTGCAGAATATATGGTTGATTTTTTGCCTAAAGTAAAAATTGAAATTGTTGTTTCAGACGATATTGTTGATAGTTGTGTCGAGACGATAACGCAAACCGCACAGACAGGAAAAATTGGTGATGGTAAAATCTTTGTTTATGATATTGCTCAGGTGATCCGAATTCGAACCGGTGAGCAGGATGAAGCGGCTATTTGATTTTAAAGGGTAACAGATGGTTGAAAGTTACAAAGGAGTTGATATGGAATCTGTAACCTCCTATCCCACCTGTTACCACTTATCTTGCTTTTAGTGTTGGTTTTAATGGTTATTGTCTATTTTCCTCAATAACTTTATGTGGCCCAAAACACTCATAATGGATGTGACTGGTATTTACTCCCATGGCGAGCAACTGTTTGGCAATAAATTGCATAAAGTTGACAGGGCCACAGAAGTAGTAATGCATATTTTTAATATTAAGCCGTTGTTTTACTTTTGATAGATTCATTAGTCCTTGATATTGATACTGTTCGTGTTGTCTATCTTGCTCTCGCGGATTGTTATACCAAATGGCACTGAAGCCATGGATAAAATCAGTTAATTTATTTTTCACTTCATTAGCAAAAGCGTGATGTCCGCTATGCTCTGTCGCATGTAGCCAATTTAATGGTGCTGCATGTTGTTGTTGATATAGTTTTTCCAACATACTTATCATCGGCGTTAAGCCGACACCGGCTGAAATCAGTGTCACTGGCGTATTGCTATTGGCCGTCAGAAAAAAATCTCCGCAGGGTGGTGCCAGTTTGACGATATCACCTTCGTTTATCTCGTTGTGCAGATAGTTTGATACACTACCTTTTTCTTCACGTTTTACCGCTATAGAATAACTTTTACCATTAGGCGCATTAGTTAATGAGTATTGCCGAATTTGTTGATTGGTTAGTTTTTCACGATCTTGTAAATAAATGGTTAAATATTGTCCTGGTAGAAAATCGACTACCTCATTACCATCTTCTGGAATAAATTGAAAACTGGTAATTGTTTCGCTACGAGGGATCTTTTTAGCCACTTTGAAGCGACGTAAGCCACGCCAACCACCGATACTTTTTTCATTTGTTTTATAGATTTGTTCTTCACGGTTAATAAAGATATCGGCCAGCACAGCAAAAGCTTTAGCCCAGGCCTCAATAATTTCTTTTCCAGGCTGAAATAGCTCATCAATGGTATGTAGAAGATGATGACCAACAATCGAATAATGTTCAGGTTTTATATTCAGACTAGCGTGTTTGTGGGCAATTTTTTCAACGGCGGGTAGTAAGGCAGAAACATTATCAATATTGGTGGCATAGGCGCAAATGGCATTAAATAACGCTTCTTTTTGATCCCCATTAATTTGATGACTCATATTGAAAATATCTTTTAATTCAAGGTTATGTTGAAACATACGTTGATAAAAATGAGCAGTTAATTTAGGGCCGGTGGAGACTATGAGAGGAATAGTTGATTTAACGGTCGCAATAGTTTGAGTATCAATCATATAAAATTCCTAAATTAGCTAATGGTTTTAAAGTTGCATTAAAAATGCAACTTAAATTGTTTCCGATTAAAAGTAAATAATTAATTGTAAAAATGAGATTGAGTTAGCGTATTTAAGTTGGCAATAAAATCGCTATCGAGAAATGTTTTATTTGATGCTACATATATAGCAATCGTTTGCGTAATTTTTTATTTTGGGGCTATCTCAGTGAGCTAAAAGAGTTTACACTGTGTGCTATTCATTTAATTGAATAGCGATTTAAAATGTGGCTGAGTCAGGAGAAGTAAATGTTAAAGCGTGAAATGAGTATTGCAGATTATGATCAAGAACTATGGCAGGCAATGGAAAATGAAGTTAAGCGTCAGGAAGAGCATATTGAGTTAATCGCTTCAGAAAATTATACCAGTCCAAGAGTTATGCAAGCTCAAGGTTCCCAACTTACGAATAAATACGCTGAAGGTTATCCAGGGAAGCGTTATTATGGTGGTTGTGAGTATGTTGATATTGTTGAACAACTCGCTATTGATCGCGCGAAAACTTTATTTGATGCGGATTTTGCTAATGTTCAGCCACACTCAGGTTCACAAGCTAATACTGCTGTTTATATGGCCTTATTGCAGCCCGGCGATACGGTATTAGGCATGAATTTGGCACATGGTGGACATTTAACCCATGGATCACCGGTCAATTTTTCCGGTAAGCTTTATAATATCGTTCCTTATGGTATCGATGAAAAGGGTAAAATTGATTACGACGATATAGCCACTCAGGCACAAAAATATAAACCTAAAATGATTATTGGTGGTTTTTCCGCTTATTCAGGCGTGGTAGATTGGGCTAAAATGCGTCAAATTGCAGATAGTGTAGGTGCTTATTTATTTGTTGATATGGCGCATGTCGCTGGTTTGATCGCTGCTGGTGTTTATCCTAATCCTGTTCCTCATGCACATGTTGTGACCACCACCACCCATAAGACTTTGGCCGGCCCTCGCGGTGGTTTGATTTTGGCTAAAGGTGGTGATGAAGAGTTTTACAAAAAACTAAATTCTGCTGTATTCCCTGGCGCTCAAGGTGGTCCGCTAATGCATGTTATTGCTGGGAAAGCGGTTGCACTAAAAGAAGCGATGGAGCCTGAATTTAAAACCTATCAACAGCAAGTGGCTAAAAATGCGAAAACGATGGTTGATGTTTTCATCAAGCGTGGTTACAAAGTTGTTTCTGGTGGAACTGAAAACCATTTATTCTTATTAGATTTAGTGGATAAAGGGATCACCGGTAAAGAGGCGGATGCCGCACTGGGTCGTGCTAATATTACCGTCAATAAAAATAGTGTACCAAATGATCCAAAGGGTCCATTTATTACTTCAGGTATTCGTATTGGTACACCCGCCATCACTCGTCGTGGGTTTAAAGAAAAAGAATCTGCTGAATTAGCTAATTGGATATGTGATATTTTGGACAATATTGATAATGAAAGTGAGATTCAAAATATAAAACAAAAAGTATTGTTAATTTGCCAGCAGTTTCCGGTTTATGCATAAATAAGTTAAAATTTTGTTATCCGTTTCAGCCTGTTTTAGTTATTTACTGAAATGGGCTTTTTACATCGATAATTAAATGGCAATAAATAATGATTATTCCATCAACACGTTGGCTTGCGTTAGATTATTTCACTTATTTTTTTGCTTATGGCATTTTTTTGCCTTTTATCGCAATTTGGCTAAATAGTGAAGGGCTTGAGGCCGATATAATCGGTATTTTGTTAGCATCGGGCCTAATTGCGCGTTTTATTGGTTCTTTGCTGATCGCACCAATAGTAACAGGATCCCGTCACCTAATTACCACCTTGCGTCTATTTGCTGGTTTAACACTGATTTTTGCAGTTGGATTTACCGTTAGTTCACATTGGTTATGGTTATTATTTATCATGTTGGCTTTTAATCTTTTTTTTTCACCGATGATACCTTTAACCGATGCGTTAGCCGCTAGTTGGCAAAAACAGATAACATTTGATTATGGTAAAGTGAGGGTTTGGGGTTCGATTGCATTTATTATTAGCGCTTCTTTGATCGGTTATTTAGCGAATAACTGGGGACATAAAATAATTATCTATGCATTACTTGTCAGCATAATAATTATGCTGTTGGCGATGTTATTACAACCTACTATTATGCCTAAAGCTACTTATCGCCAGATCGCCAATACAACTATATCATTGAAGCAATTATTGCTTGAGAGCTCAGTTTGGCGTTTTTTACTGTGCACAACCTTATTACAGAGTTCTCATGCCGCTTATTATGGTTTTTCTTCAATTTATTGGAAAGAAGTGGGTTATTCCGATACTACTATTGGTCTGTTATGGGCTTTAAGTATTGCTGCTGAAGTGATTGTATTTACCTTTAGCTATGTGCTTTTTCGTCATTGGCAGGCAAGTGGATTATTATTGTTAGCAGCAAGTTGTGCGGTTATTCGTTGGGGATTAATGGCTAGTTTTACCGCTTTACCAATATTGATAGTGAGCCAACTTTTACATAGTGGTACTTTTACTGTTTGTCATCTTGCGGCAATGCGTTTTATTAGTGGACGTAGCGAAGATGAAATTATTCGTCTACAAGCATTTTATTCGGCATTGGGGCTAGGAGCGGGGTTAGCGATAGTGACAATCGTGGTGGGTTTTGTGTATGAATTTTTCCCTTTTCACCATAACTGGGTATTTTGCTTAATGTCATTGATTGTCATTCCAGCATTATTTATTCGACCGAGTGAAAAATCACATCAATAAATTTGATGGTATAGTCGAACTAGTTAGCTAAACTTGTTCATTTAACTTGAATAACAGATAAATATTAACCAAGGATGCAAATAAAATTTTTTATATTAAAACTAAGCAAGTTGGCCAATCATTAAAATCCTCCTTTGCTAGCAAACAGCAATTTAATATTCCCTCATTACGTCTATTGCTTACGACTTTAATGGCGAATTGCTGATTAAATCTTTTCCACCATGTTGAAATATATAACTTATCACGCAAGCGTATTATATCCAAAATTACTTTGTCTGGTTGATAAATTATATTAATAAAATTAGTTATTTAATATTATTTATATATATATTTATTACAAAAATGTATAAAAAACATAATGGAAATGATTATTATTTGCTTTATCATTAGCAACATTGCGATTTAGATTATTCAACTCAATCGTAATGAATAAGGTCATCTATTAATTAGGCGTCACAATACCCTAGGAGATTGAAATGAATTATTCAGTAAAATACGGATTATTAATATTATCAATTTGTTACATGATTTCAATTTTGTTCCCTTCCATGGCGATGGCGGCCAATGACAAAAAAGATAAGCAATATATGTGTCACGGTTGGCACGGTTATCCAAACAAGCAAATGGATTTATTTGATCAGCCTGTTACTGCTGCTAATGAAAAAGAAGCCTTACAATCAGCGATGGGGCTAATAGGAGAGAAAGTTAAAGCGTCTAGTGATGCTAATCAGAAAATTCATACTCAAAGATGTGATGAACTTTCAGCTCAGTAAAGTTAACTAAAAGCGTTGGTAAAATACCCCTTAATACCTAAATAGGGTTAGGGGGTTTAATAGACAATCATTCTATAAGACGGCATCGACAATAACAGCAAATCTGGAAAATATTTGCCAGTTTATCTAAGCAGCTAAGTCGTGGCGAATCTTATATCTATTTGAGAGCCGCCGCCAACGAGTTAATGACAAAACCACGTCATCAAAGATTACAAACTAAATAATAAATATTGGCTAGGGCTATTTTTATTTTTTTAGCTTTTTAGTGGATCGCTTAACTCAGTCTGTATTTCTGGTACCATTTTTTTCACCATACGTGGACTGCCTGCCAGCAAATTGCCTGAGCAGAGATAATTATGACCGCCAACAAAGTCAGTTATAATACCACCTGCTTCACGTACTAACAGCTCACCGGCCATAAAATCCCATGGTTTTAAGCCAATTTCAAAAAAGGCATCGACGCGACCAGCCGCAACATAAGCTAAGTCTAAAGCTGCTGACCCTGTACGGCGAAAATCGGCGCATTTTTTAAATAGTTTAGCGATAATATTAATATATGCGGCTGAATGTTGTTTCGCTTTGAAAGGAAAACCCGTGGCAATAATTGCCCCTTCTAATTCATTGGTATTTTTAAGACGAAGGCGGTAACCGTTTAATTGTGCTCCTTGGCCACGTACTGCAGTAAATAGCTCATTAAGCATAGGATTATAAATGGTGGCAACTTCTGTACGGCCGTTAATACGTACCGCGATAGAGACGGAAAAATGGGGTAAACGTTTAGTAAAATTGGTTGTGCCATCCAAGGGATCAATAACCCACTGAATATCATTCTTCTCACCAAGTATTTGACCACTTTCTTCAGTAATAATGGTATGGGTAGGATAAGATTTCTGGATGACTTCAATAATAATTTGTTCCGCTTTTTTATCGATATTGGTCACAAAATCATTTTGGCCTTTTGCCATTATTTCAATAGAATCCGGTTTTTCATAGCTTTTAGCAATAAAGTTGCCTGCTTGGCGAGCTGCTCGAATAGCAATAGTTAGCATTGGATGCATGGGTTATTTCCACTGGAATGTTAAAGAACAAGGATTAAGCAAAGGTGGCAGTATAACAGAGATTCGTCAACATGACTATGATTGTGGTAGAATAGCCTGATGATCAACGCCAAATAAAGACAATTATGTTAGAAAATATTCGCATTATTTTGGTTGAAACCTCGCATACTGGAAATATGGGATCAACTGCCCGGGCGATGAAAACGATGGGACTAACTAATTTATACTTAGTTAATCCACTTATTTTACCGGATTTACAAGCTATTGCATTATCTGCTGGGGCCAGTGATGTGATTGGTCAAGCGACTATCGTGGCGACATTAGATCAAGCTGTACTTGGATGCAGTTTGGTAATTGGAACTAGTGTGCGCGCTCGTACTTTATCATGGCCACAGGTGACACCACGAGAGTGTGGTGAAAAAACCATTCGTCAGGCAATAAATTCCCCGGTGGCTATCATTTTTGGCCGCGAACGCGTTGGCTTAACCAATGAAGAACTACAGAAATGCCAATATCATCTTCATATTCCAACCAACCCTGAATATGGTTCACTCAATTTGGCAATGGCTGTTCAATTGATCAGTTATGAAATTCGTATGGCATACTTGACAATAAATGAAAAAAAATCCTCGGTGGATAATAAAGATAAGGTACAATATCCGCCAATTGAGGATATAGAACGTTTTTATATCCATCTTGAAGCAGTGCTCAATGCATCTGGATTTATCAGAAAGCGTCACCCTGGACAAATCATGAATAAATTGCGACGTTTATTTACTCGAGCGCGTCCTGAAATGCAGGAACTCCATATTTTGCGTGGTATTCTCACATCAATTGAAAAATGGCATAAATAATAGTTGAGTAAAATACTAGGTTAAATAGTTGACTAAAATACTCAGGAATGACACAATTTTTGTCACATTTAACTATGGGGATATATTATGAGACTAACATCTAAAGGACGCTATGCAGTAACAGCCATGCTGGATGTGGCATTGCATTCAAAGACTGGGCCAGTGCCATTGGCTGATATATCGGAACGCCAGGGAATTTCGCTTTCTTATCTTGAGCAACTGTTTTCTCGACTTCGCAAAAATGAATTAGTTGCCAGTGTTCGTGGCCCTGGTGGCGGATATTTATTAGGTCGGGAGGCAAAAACTATTTTCATCGCTCAAGTTATTTCTGCTGTTGATGAGTCGGTTGATGCAACTCGTTGTCAGGGAAGAAAAGAAGGATGCCAAGGTGGAGAGCGTTGTTTGACCCATGCATTGTGGCGTGATTTAAGTGACCGTATTACCAGTTTTCTTAGTAATATTAGCTTACAAGAGTTGGTCAATAATCAAGAAGTACAAGAAGTTGCTGATCGTCAAGATAACGATAAACATCCGGTGAGAGCGACTCATCAATCTGAACCCATTATTAATATGCAAGCATAAATTGAACGGTTCAACAAAATAGAGTAATTGCAAAGTAATAAAATTTTGAGACGTTTTTCGTCTTATGGAGCTAGTGAGTTAATGAAACTACCGATTTATTTAGACTACTCGGCGACCACACCGGTTGATCCTCGTGTCGCTGAAAAAATGATGCAGTGTATGACTATGGATGGCAATTTTGGTAATCCGTCATCCCGTTCTCACGTTTTTGGCTGGCGGGCTGAAGAGGCTGTTGATATTGCGCGTAATCAGATTGCTGAGTTAATTAATGCGGATCCGCGCGAGATTGTTTTTACTTCAGGAGCGACTGAATCAGATAACTTGGCTGTGAAAGGGGTTGCCAATTTTTATCAGAAAAAAGGCAAACATATCATTACCAGCAAAACTGAGCATAAAGCAGTTTTGGACACTTGCCGTCAACTTGAGCGTGAAGGTTTTGAAGTGACTTATCTTTCGCCAAAAAGTAGTGGTCTTATTGATCTACATGAACTTGAAGCCGCTATGCGTGTGGATACAATTTTGCTGTCAATCATGCATGTTAATAATGAGATCGGTATTATTCAAGATATTGCCGCTATGGGTGAGCTTTGCCGCAATCGCGGTATTATTTTTCATGTTGATGCGACCCAGTCAGTAGGTAAATTACCGATTGATTTAAATGAACTAAAAATTGATTTAATGTCTTTCTCAGCACACAAACTGTATGGACCAATGGGAATAGGCGCACTTTATGTACGTCGTAAACCCCGTATTCGACTAGAAGCCCAACAGCATGGTGGTGGTCATGAACGAGGGATGCGTTCAGGGACATTACCAGTACACCAGATTGTAGGAATGGGTGAAGCTTATCGGATTGCTAAAGCAGAAATGGCAGTAGAATCTGTTCGATTACGCGCCTTACGCCAACGCTTATGGAACGGTATTAAGAATATTGAAGAGGTTTATCTTAATGGGGATCTGACCAACGGCGCTCCTCATATTCTCAATGTTAGTTTTAACTATGTGGAAGGTGAATCATTGATGATGGCGCTTAAAGATTTGGCGGTCTCATCAGGTTCAGCATGTACATCGGCAAGCCTTGAACCTTCATATGTACTAAGAGCATTGGGAATGAATGATGAGTTAGCACATAGTTCAATTCGTTTCTCTTTTGGTCGATTCACTACAGAAGAAGAAATCGACTATGCCATCGAGCTAATCCACAATGCGATAGGTCGGCTGCGCGATTTTTCTCCCCTATGGGAGATGTATAAGCAGGGTGTCGATCTTAATAGCATCGAATGGGCTCATCATTAATAGACGAATAGACGGTTTCAGGAGTTTACAATATGGCATATAGCGAAAAAGTAATTGATCATTATGAAAATCCACGCAACGTAGGTTCGTTTGATAATGATGATCCCATGGTAGGTAGTGGGATGGTAGGGGCACCAGCTTGTGGTGATGTGATGAAACTTCAGATCAAAGTTAATGACGCAGGTATTATCGAAGATGCGCGCTTTAAAACTTATGGTTGTGGTTCGGCAATTGCCTCTAGTTCATTAGTAACGGAATGGATGAAAGGTAAGACTTTGGATGAAGCAGAGACTATCAAAAATACGGCTATAGCTGAAGAGTTAGAGTTGCCACCAGTTAAAATTCACTGTTCTATTTTGGCAGAAGATGCGATT
Organism: Arsenophonus endosymbiont of Apis mellifera; assembly: GCF_903968575.1. NCBI lineage: Bacteria > Pseudomonadati > Pseudomonadota > Gammaproteobacteria > Enterobacterales > Morganellaceae > Arsenophonus > Arsenophonus endosymbiont of Apis mellifera. Next base: position 48,941 of record NZ_CAJCFU010000070.1, read on the forward strand.
AAAGCGGCCATTGCAGACTATAAAAATAAACGGCAAAGCAAATAGTTAATTAATATAAAATCCCTTTTAGGCGTGATACTGGTTTACTTTTATTTATCGTATCCGCCTGTACTGGTTTTGATTGTGAAGTGTTGTATGTCAATTTCTCTGACTGAAAATGCGGCAGAGCGTATTCTGACTTTCTTACATAACCGAGGAAAAGGTGAAGGCCTACGTTTAGGTGTAAGGACTTCTGGCTGTTCAGGCATGGCTTATGTGCTTGAATTTGTTGATATCATTAATGAAGATGATACTGTCTTTGAAGACAAAGGCGTAAAAGTTGTCATTGATGGTAAAAGTATGATTTACCTCAATGGAACAGAATTGGATTTTGTTAAAGAAGGTCTTAATGAAGGTTTTAAGTTTAACAATCCTAATAGCAAAAATGAATGTGGCTGCGGTGAAAGTTTTAACGTATGAGAATTTATTTATTATTTGATAAACCTAAAGCTGAATAGACGAAGGCTGTGACATAAATTTCCCACTGCCGGTTTCATATTTTCAACCTAGAGCATTTATGGACTATTTTACCCTTTTCGGTCTGCCATTTTCATATTCTATTGACCTTGAGCAATTAACTTACCGTTATCAGGAATTACAGCGTCAGCATCATCCTGATCGCTTTGCTAACCAACCTGAAAGTGCCAAACTAGGTGCACTCCAACAGGCTGCGACAATCAATGCCGCTTATCAAGCCTTAAAACAGCCGTTAAAACACGCTGAATATATGCTAACTCTATATGATATTGATATCAATAATGAGCAATATACTATGCATGATACGGCTTTTTTAATGGAACAACTTGCGCTGCGTGAAGAGTTGGCGTGTATCGAAACCAATGAGCAAGCAGAAGAGGCATTAGCCTTATTTTCCTCTGATTTAGCTAAAACAATAACAAGCTACTTGCAGTAAATGGAAAAACAGCTGAATGATGAACAGTGGACGAAGGCGGCAGATATTGTTCGCAAACTTCGTTTTCTCGATAAGTTGCAGCAACAAGTTGAACAATTGGAAGAGCGTTTATTCAATCGTTTTTAGAGTAAATTTTATGGCATTATTACAAATTAGTGAGCCGGGCATGTCGTCGATGCCACATCAGCGCCGTTTAGCGGCTCGTATTGATTTAGGTACAACAAATTCTTTGATTGCAACGGTTCGCAGCAAAAAAGCGGAAACACTGCCTGATCCGGCAGGATGTGAATTGTTACCTTCTATAGTCAGTTACCAATCAGCGGCTATTACAGTAGGTAATCAAGCGAAAGCAAAAGTGGAACAAGATCCGGCTAATACCATTATTTCAGTTAAACGCTTATTGGGCCGCTCATTGACTGAGATCCAGCAACGCTATCCTAATTTACCTTATCAATTGACAGCAAGTAAAAATGGCTTACCGTTGATCCACACAGCCATAGGGCAAGTTGATCCTATTCAAGTTTCTTCTGAGATATTAAAGTCATTGGTACAGCGGGCAGAGGAAACCTTGAATGGTAGATTAGACGGTGTAGTGATCACCGTGCCTGCTTATTTTGATGATGCGCAACGTCAAGTAACTAAAGATGCGGCGCGTTTAGCCGGATTGCAGGTATTACGCTTATTGAATGAACCTACTGCGGCGGCTATTGCTTATGGTTTAGATTCACAGCAAGAGGGCATCATCGCTGTTTATGATTTAGGTGGTGGTACGTTTGATATTTCCATTCTTAGGTTGCAGCGTGGCGTATTTGAAGTGTTAGCAACGGGCGGAGACACAGCATTAGGTGGAGATGATTTTGATCAATTGCTGGTGGATTGGATATATCAACAAGCGGGTATTACTGATCGCCAGGATCATCGCTTACAGCGGCAGATTTTAAATATAGCTAGCCAGGCGAAAATAGCATTAACGGCTGATGATCAGACTGAAATTGAAATCAATGGTTGGCGAGGAACCCTGTCAAGGGAGCAGTTGAACGTATTAATTCGGCCATTGATCCAACGCACTTTATTAACCACTCGTCGTGCATTGAAAGATGCCGCAATTGATATTGATGATATTTTGCAGATTGTAATGGTGGGTGGTTCGACCCGGGTACCGTTGGTACTTTCTATGGTTGAGGAATTTTTTGGCCTCACAGCCTTAACTTCAATTGATCCAGATAAAGTTGTAGCCATTGGAGCGGCTATTCAGGCAGATATTTTAGTCGGTAATAAACCGGATAGTGAAATATTGTTACTTGATGTTACTCCTTTATCGCTTGGTTTAGAAATCATGGGGGGATTGGTTGAAAAAGTGATCCCACGTAATACGACACTACCTATCGCTAAGGCGCAGGAATTTACTACCTTCAAAGATGGACAAACAGCCATGACATTTCATGTTGTATAAGGCGAACGTGAAATGGTTAATGATTGCCGTTCTTTAGCGCGTTTTACCCTACGTGGAATACCGCCATTGCCGGCTGGAGGTGCGCATATTCGGGTCGTTTTCCAAATAGATGCCGATGGATTATTGAGTGTTAGCGCGGTAGAAAAATCAACGGGTGTCAGTTCTTCGATTCAAGTTAAACCTTCATATGGTTTAACCGATGACGAAATTGCCAATATGATCACTGACTCAATTGTCAATGCGCAAGATGATATGGTAGAGCGTCGTCTTACCGAGCAGAAAGTTGAAGCCAGGCGGTTAATTGAAACGTTACGGGTCGCATTGAAAAAAGATGCTCATTTATTGAATAAAGAAGAAAAAGCAGCGATTGATAAGGCTGTAAATGAATTAGTTAACAGCACACAGGGAAGCTCCTGTGTTGCGATTGAAAATGCACTTAAACAACTGGATAAGCAAACACAGGATTTCGCAGCTCGACGTATGGATATCTCTATTCGTCAAGCATTGTCAGGTCATTCTGTGGACGAGATATAATAATGCCGAAGATAATTTTTTTACCGCATAAAGAGTTATGCCCGGAAGGGGCGGTTGTGGAAGTGGAGAAAGGTGAATCCATTCTTGATGCTGCTTTACGTAGTGGCATTGATATTGAACATGCTTGTGAAAAATCTTGTGCTTGTACAACTTGCCACTGTATTGTCCGTGAAGGCTTTGATTCTCTGGAAGAAAGCTCTGAACTAGAGGATGACATGCTAGATAAAGCATGGGGATTAGAGCCTGAGAGCCGTTTAAGTTGTCAGGCCATTGTGACTAATGAAGATCTGGTCATAGAAATTCCTAAATACACGATTAATCATGCCAGAGAGCATTGATCCTTATATTTAATTGTAGGAGGGGTGGTGAGTTTAAAGTGGACCGATAGCCGTGCAATTGCAGAGGCACTCTATGATAAATATCCTAATATTGATCCGCAAACGGTTCGTTTTACCGATATGCATCAGTGGATTTGCCAACTAGATGGATTTAATGACAATCCGCAAGCTTCCAATGAAAAGATCCTGGAAGCTATTCTATTAATATGGCTTGATGAGTATCAATAATAGCTGATTAAAAGATTAAATTACCTACAAAGCTGGGAATTGCCAGCTTTTTTATTATTAACATTTATCGTGCAATGTATGAACTCATGATAACCTCTATTATTAATATCTTATATTTATCAATGATTCCATAAACACATATGACAAACTAAGGTGGGAAGAGGGGATGGAAAAGCAGATCATGCAAGTCTCGCTATCTTATCAAGCAGCGGCGCCTTGCTGGGGAAAGAATGCATTAATTAGCTTCTGTGAGCAAGGGATAGTTATTCACTTGCAGCCACAAGCAAAGCTGTGTGCGATCCAAAGTGCAGGTCGTCGATTAGATAGCCAAGGCATTCATCATGTCATGTTAGTAGGTGATGACTGGGACTTGGAAAAAAGTTGGGCATTTTGGCAAGGTTTTAGAGCACCCAAGGGAGTCCGTTCTATTGAATGGCCAAATTTATCTGAACATGAGAAAAAAGAACTACATTATCGCACACGAATTATTGATTGGGTTCGCGATATTATTAATACACCGGCTGAAGAATTAGCGCCTGAGCAGTTAGCGCAGCGCAGTGCCGACTTATTATGTAAAACAATAAAGGATAATATCAACTACCGTATCATTCAGGGTGACGAATTAGCAAAACAGAAATATAGTGGAATTTATACCGTAGGCCGTGGCTCGAGTCGCCCGCCCGCATTACTTGTGCTGGATTATAATCCAACAGGTAATTTAAAAGCGCCAGTATTTGCTTGTTTGGTTGGAAAAGGGATTACATTTGATTCTGGTGGTTATAGTATAAAACCCTCTTCATCAATGAATTCAATGAAAGCAGATATGGGTGGGGCAGCTATGCTAACTGGGGCGTTGGCCTTAGCAATAAGCCGAGGTTTAAAACAACGAGTAAAACTTTTCCTCTGCATTGCGGATAATATGGTCAGTGGTAATGCCTTCAAATTAGGTGATATTATTCGCTACCGTAACGGCAAGTCTGTTGAAATTATGAATACTGATGCGGAAGGAAGACTGGTGTTGGCTGATGGATTAATCGATGCGGGTAAAGAAAAACCAGCATTGATTATTGACGCTGCAACATTAACCGGCGCAGCCAAAATGGCAGTAGGTAACGATTATCAAGCGGTATTAAGTTTTGATGACAAGTTAGTGGCTGAATTGATGTCTGCTGCGGAAATGGAAAATGAACTCTTCTGGCGTTTACCTTTGGCGGAATTTCATCGTCGCCAATTACCTTCTGCCTTTGCCGATCTAAATAATATTGCATCACCCTCTCATACTGCTGGTGCCAGCACCGCCGCTGCTTTCTTATCACATTTTGTTGAAAATTATCGTAAGGGATGGTTGCATATCGATTGTTCAGCTACTTATCGTAAATCTGCCATGAATTTATGGGCGGAAGGTGCAACCGGCATTGGCGTCAGAACTATTGCTAGTTTATTACTGAAAAAGGCAAAATAGCCATTTCTTGTATGATTATTTACCAAGAAATTCATTTCTCTGGTAAATAATTAGTTGGCAAGAGAGTATTAATTATAAAGGAAGCTAAAATGGCGGCCGATAAAATCAATCAAACTGCGCTGATGACAACAATTACAGTGCCAGTCGATAGTGCTATTAAATTGAGCATACTTGAAACCTTACCACAAAAATTAATCAGTGGGCTGTGTCATTTTTTTCAACAATATAAAATCATACGCCGTGCTTTTTTACTACAAGCAAAGGATAAGACAACAGCAGAAGAGCCGGTGATGCTTATTGCTTTAGAAATTAGTCTTGGTTATGAAAAGGAAGGGCAACAATTAATACCACAGTTAGGAAACATAGCGCTTGATTATCTTGAAGATAATCAGTCAATTGATTTTTATTTTTTGCAACCTAATGGCACAGGTATTGATCATTTTATTATTCACCATACGCAGCCATTTTATCAACGTAAAATAGGTGGTTGGTTGCGTAACACTATTGCTGTTAAAAATTGTTAAATTTTGCTAGCCATTGTTTCCTTATTGATATCAAGCTGATTTTTATATTTAAATTTATCTAAGCCTAAAACGTTAAAAAGAGTTGAGCTGATTATTTTGATAATCGAATTTATGGTTTTAAATTTTAGAAAAATGTGATTTAAGCTAAAAAAATAAAAAAATTGTATAAAAAAAATTAACAAAATTTGTCGTCAAGTGGGCAATTGAATTGCCAATATCTATAATAGCCAGCTATTTTGCCTTAATAAAAATGATGATAAATCTTTTTCTTGGCAGGCAGTATGGATGCAAGGCAAAAATATCATGATGAAAAATAATAGCTAAGAGGATTTCTAATGACGATGCAACGTACGTTTTCCATTATTAAGCCAAATGCGGTTAAAAAAAATGAAATTGGTGCGATTTATAACCGTTTTGAGCAAGCTGGATTGGAAATTATTGCAGCTAAAATGGTGCATTTAAATCGTGAACAGGCTGAAGGTTTTTATGCTGAACATAAGGGTAAGTCTTTTTTTGCTGGATTAGTCGAATTTATGATCTCAGGCCCCATTATGTTGCAAGTCTTAGCGGGTAAAGATGCTATACAGCGTTATCGTGATTTAATGGGAGCAACGGATCCCTCAAAGGCATTGGCAGGAACATTACGTGCAGATTATGCAGATAGTTTCACCGCCAATGCAGTACATGGTTCAGATTCTGTCGTGTCCGCAGAACGAGAAATTGCTTATTTCTTTACTGACGACGAAATATGTCCGCGTTAACAAACAGAAATAGGATATTATTAGCAAAATATTAATAAAGTTTGTAAAATGCCATACCTTGTTAAGAGATTTATTGGCAAGGTTATGGCATATAATGCTATTAAAAATAATATTTAATCCAATAAATAAAGTTAATTGTTATAATACCTACAGTTTTCGCCGAAAAGTGTAATAACGAGGCAATAGAAATGTTTCAATCTAAAACAACAGCACAGTGTGTGCCTTCTTTTTCTCCTGTCAGCCAATCAGCAAAAGTCAATTTGTTGGATATGGATCGTAAACAGATGCGGCAGTTCTTTAGTGATATGGGGGAAAAACCATTTCGCGCCGATCAGGTAATGAAATGGATTTATCACCACTGTTATGATGATTTTGATTTGATGACAGATATCAATAAAGTGCTGCGGAATAAATTAAAGGAAGTAGCTGATATTCGGGCACCTGACATTGCGCAAGAGCTGCGTTCTACTGATGGTACCATCAAATGGGCAATAACGGTCGGTGAGCAACAAGTAGAAACAGTCTATATCCCTGAAGATGATCGCGCGACACTTTGTGTCTCTTCTCAAGTTGGCTGTGCCCTTGAATGTAAATTTTGCTCAACCGCACAGCAAGGTTTTAATCGAAACTTACGCGTTTCAGAAATTATAGGCCAAGTGTGGCGGGCTGCTAAAGTTATTGGCTCTTTGAAATCCAGTGGTCGGCGCCCGATTACCAATGTTGTGATGATGGGAATGGGAGAGCCCCTATTAAATCTAAACAATGTTATTCCAGCAATGGAAATTATGATGGATGATTTTGGCTTTGGATTGTCAAAGCGACGGGTAACTTTATCGACTTCGGGTGTAGTACCGGCTCTTGATAAATTGGGTGATATGATTGATGTTGCTTTAGCAATTTCCTTACATGCGCCGACTGACGAAATTCGTGACGAGATTGTACCGATTAATAAAAAATATAACATTGAAACCTTCCTGGCCAGTGTCCGGCGCTATCTGACTAAATCTAATGCCAATCAGGGCCGAGTTACTGTTGAGTATGTCATGTTAAATGGTGTAAATGATAGTATTGAGCATGCACATCAGCTAGCTGAATGTCTTAAGCATACACCTAGCAAAATTAATTTAATTCCTTGGAACCCATTTCCTGGCGCGCCTTACAGTCGTAGTTCAAATAGTCGTATTGACCGTTTTGCCAAAGTATTGATGAAATATGGTTTTACTACTATTGTGCGTAAAACCCGTGGCGATGATATTGATGCGGCCTGCGGTCAATTAGCGGGTGATGTTATTGATCGAACAAAACGAACCTTGAAAAAACGTCGGGTTGGTGAACCAATTATAGTAAAAGCAGTCTGAATGTTAATTATGTAAATAAAGGGAATTAGATAATAGAATTCCTTTTATTACCAGCAATATAAATAAATGAGAGTGATATGATAAGGATATCTATCATTAATATTCTATTGTTAGTGGGTTTATTAATAGGATGTACTAGTATTAATAAAGACGTTGATATTGCGATTGTGACACGGACACAGCTAGGCATTGCTTATTTATCAGCAGAGAATTTTCCAGCAGCCTCTTATCATTTTGAGAAGATACTGCTGGCGGAACCGAAAAACGGGATTGCTAATTTAGGAATGGCGGTCATTATGCGTCAGCAAAAGCAACCAGCCTTAGCATTAAAATATTTTAAAGTGGCAATTCGTTCATCTGCAATCAATAATAAAAGTATACGAGATTATTATTTAGACTTTTTATGCTCTGAAAATGTATCTGAGGAGATGGTTAAACTGAGGAAAGAAGAAGAACGTAGAGGGCTTAATTGTCAAAATATTTCCAAATAAGGTAAGAAATATTATCGGTATGAAGGTTTTTGATTAACTTTATAGATGAAGTTTTTTTGAAAGTCTTCATGATGTTAAAACTCAAAAAAGACCAATAATTCCGCGAATGAATAGCAAACCTAAAACAGAAAAAACAGAAATCACCGTTGGCCAACGTTTATTGCAGGCGCGGGAAACGCTTGGTCTTTCCCGAGAAATCGTTGCCGAGCTACTTTGCTTAAAAGTATGCACCGTACGTGAGATAGAAGAGGACAGCAATTCCAATAGTGTTGATCCTACTTTCTTGCGTGGCTACATTCGTTCTTATGCAAAATTAGTGAAAATTCCAGAAAAAGAAATTCTTGAATTATTGGATAAACATACGCCAGCAAAAGCAGCTGTAGTTTCTCCTATGCAAAGTTATTCCCTAGGTAAAACGCGCAAAAAACGGGAAGGCTGGTTAATGAAATTTACCTGGCTAATTATCATTATTTGTATTGCTATGGTAGGTATTTGGTGGTGGCAGGGTTATAAAGTACAAAAACAAGAAATTGCCACTATGGCTGAACAGAATCGCTCGAATGCTGCTCAAATGCCGGCAGAACCACCCTCTTCTACGCCTGGCGCAGCAGCTACGACTGAACAAAATAATGTCAATACGCCGTCAACCGAAACTAGTATGCAGCCGGCAACCTCAGCGATAGCTAATAATGTCATATCCCCGGTACCTCAATCTCCATTACCTTCTGAAACACTAAAAAATAGTGATATCAATGTTAATACCGAGTCAGTCAATCCGGCAGAAGTAAAAACAGTACCCTTGCCAGGCAGCATGACCAATAATAGTAATCCAGAACGGAGTAGGGCAGAAGAAGCTGCTGTTGATACTGCTAGTATAGAATCTGGTGATGGGATTGTAATGAACTTTAAAGGTCAGTGCTGGTTAGAAGTTCGTGATGCTAAAGGCAAAATTTTATTTAGCGGTATGAAAAATGCAGGTCAGAAACTTGAATTAAATGGTGAACCTCCATATGAGTTTAATATTGGAATACCCGCCAATGTTAATTTGTTATTCAAAGGTAATTCGGTTGATCTAAATCGTTTTATTAAAGCTAATCGTCCAGCTAAGTTTAAATTGCCTGGATTGTAAATGAATATTGTAAGACAACATCTATAAATAATGATAAATTGTGAACAAATAAGAAGCCATCGTCAATCCGATGGCTTCAATTATAGAAATAGCGTAAATTATTAAACATGGATGTTGAGGGAGAGTAATATGCATAATCAATCACCGATAAAAAGGCGTAAATCAACACGAATTTATGTAGGTAATGTTCCTGTTGGTGATGGTGCACCAATCACAGTTCAATCAATGACCAACACGCGTACAACGGATGTTGCAGCGACAGTCAAACAGATTAAATCTTTAGAGCGCGTGGGCGTTGATATGGTACGTGTTTCTGTACCCACAATGGATGCAGCAGAAGCATTTAAGCTCATTAAGCAACAAGTTAATGTTCCGGTTATTGCTGATATCCATTTTGATTATCGTATCGCACTAAAAGTTGCTGAATATGGCGCGGATTGTTTACGCATCAATCCAGGTAATATTGGTAATGAAGAACGTATTTGTCAGGTTGTTGAATGTGCACGTGATAAAAATATTCCTATTCGGATCGGTGTTAATGGTGGTTCATTAGAAAAAGATATTCAAGAAAAATATGGTGAACCCACGCCGGCAGCGTTAGTTGAATCGGCTATGCGCCATGTGGATATATTGGATAGATTAAATTTTGATCAGTTTAAGATTAGTGTTAAAGCTTCAGATGTTTTTTTGGCCGTAGGCGCTTACCGGTTGCTGGCTGATAAAATTGATCAGCCTTTACATTTAGGTATTACCGAAGCGGGTGGTGCGCGAGCAGGTTCGGTCAAATCAGCTATCGGGCTGGGAATGTTATTGGCTGAAGGGATTGGTGATACATTACGTATTTCATTAGCTGCTGATCCCGTCGAAGAGGTTAAAGTTGGTTTTGATATTTTAAAATCACTGCGTATTCGTTCACGAGGTATTAATTTTATTGCCTGTCCAACCTGTTCACGACAAGAATTTGATGTCATTGGTACCGTTAATGCATTAGAAGAGCGATTAGAAGATATTATTACTCCGATGGATGTTTCAATTATTGGTTGTGTTGTTAATGGTCCTGGTGAAGCTGAAGTTTCTACCCTTGGTGTAACTGGAGCAAGGGCAAAAAGTGGATTTTATGAAGACGGTGTTCGTCAAAAACAGCGGTTAGATAATACTGATATGATTGAACAGTTGGAAGCTAAAATTCGGGCAAAGGCTATTATGTTGGATGAAAATCGGCGGATTGATATCAAACGATTAGATAAGTAGTTTAGTAATATTGGCTCAATATTGTGGTGAGCCAATTTTGTTTATGGATTGCACCCTGTTAATATTCACTTTTATAATCCATATTATGGTAGATTTTTAAATAGAGAAATAACGTGGCTAAAAACATTCAATCTATTCGCGGTATGAATGACTGTCTTCCTGCCGATATTCAATTCTGGCAAAAAATTGAAAACAAATTAAAACAAATCCTTTCTAGTTATGGTTTTAGTGAGATACGAACTCCCATCGTAGAACAAACCGCATTATTTTCGCGCGCAATAGGTGAAGTCACTGATGTGGTTGAAAAAGAGATGTATAGTTTTGATGACCGGGATGGCGACAGTTTAACATTGCGCCCAGAGAATACCGCAGGTTGTGTGCGCGCTGGAATCGAACATGGTTTATTGTACAATCAGCAACAACGTCTTTGGTATTTAGGACCGATGTTTCGTTATGAGCGACCACAAAAAGGACGTTATCGCCAATTCCATCAGCTAGGTGCTGAAGTTTTTGGTTTAGCCGGTCCGGATATTGATGCCGAACTTATCATTATGACAGCACGTTGGTGGCGTGAGTTGGGAATTGCTAAACATGTCTCACTGGAATTAAATTCGATTGGTTCATTAGCAGCACGAGCAAAGTACCGTCAGGCATTAGTCGCTTTTTTGCAACAATATGAAGATAGATTGGATGAGGATTGCCGGCGTCGACTATCGACTAATTCATTACGCATCCTTGATTCAAAAAATCCAGACGTGCAAAAACTACTTAATGATGCTCCATTATTGGCTGATTATCTTGATGATGATTCGAAACAACATTTTACTGGACTTTGTAAATTACTTGATGTAGCAGGTGTTCAATATCGAATTAATCAACGTTTAGTTCGTGGTTTAGATTATTATAATCGCACCGTATTTGAGTGGGTTACTGATGCATTAGGTGCTCAGGGTACGATATGTGCGGGTGGGCGTTATGATGGTCTGGTTGAACAGCTTGGGGGAAAAGCGACATCAGCAGTAGGTTTTGCAATGGGAATGGAGCGTATGGTGTTATTGGTGCGCCAGATAAATCCAGATTTTGTTCCTGAGTGTTCCTTAGTTGATGTTTATTTGGTTGCTTGTGGTGAGGCAAGCCAACAGGCAATATTAGGCCTGGCGGAAAAAATTCGCGATCAACTGCCAGTGTTGAAATTAATGACTCATCATGGTGGTGGTAATTTTAAGAAACAGTTAGCTCGAGCAAATAAATCCCAGGCGAAAATTGCCTTAATTTTAGGTGAAGATGAGTATCAATCAGGTGAAGTCACGATAAAAGATTTACGTACGGGTGAACAGGAAAAAATTTCTCAGCAGTATATTGCAGTACGTTTGGCTGAACTTTTAGGTTAAAGGAGACTCTGTGGAAGTCTATACCACTGAAAACGAGCAGATAGATGCTATTAAACGTTTTATTGCCAACAATGGCAAAGCGTTATTAATTGGGCTAGTTATCGGAGTTGGCGCGATTATTGGTTGGAATTATTGGCAATCACATCAAGCGAAAAGCTTGCAAGAAAGTGCTCAATCTTTTGAGCAAATTTCTTCTCAATTGCAGACCGGTTCACACCAAGCTATGGCCGCTGCTGAGCGATTTGCTAGCGAAACAAATAATATTTATGGTGTTTTGACCAATATTGAGCTAGCCAAAATTGCGGTGGAAAAAAATGATATTGCTGGTGCAGAAAAAACATTACTAAAGGCATTAGCAATAGCTAAATTAGATGATCTCAAGGATTTACTTAATGTTAGATTGGCGCGCGTACAGCTAGCGTTAAATAAGCCAGATCAAGCTCTAATTACTTTGACGCAAGTGCAGGATAAGGGGTGGAGTGCGATTGTTGAAGATATTCGCGGAGATGTATTACTGAAAAAAGGTGATATTGCCGGTGCTCGTGCTGCTTATTCTAAAGGAATTGAATCAAGTGGAGCTGAAATGATGAAGACAATATTAAAAATAAAAATTAATAACTTGCCAAACTAAGAGGAATATTAACATGCAATTGGGTAAAACGCTCTTGGTTGGTTTATTGGCAGTGACTTTATTAATGGGATGCTCAACGGAAAAAGATTCTATCGTGATGTCTCCTCTACCTGAGGTTGAGAATCAATTTACTCCTTCTATCATCTGGCATCGCTCGATAGGGGATGGCAGTGGTAAATATTATTCTCAACTTTCACCGACTTACGATGATTCTGTGGTTTATGCCGCAGATCGTAAAGGAACGGTGAAAGCAATAGACGTTGATTCAGGTGAGATATTATGGTCAATTGATTTATCGCAACAAGTTGGTTTTTTCACCGCTAATTTGCCGGCATTACTTTCTAGCGGTTTAACGGTTTCAGGGGATAAACTTTATATAGGAACAGAAACCGGTAAAGTTATTGCACTGAATAAAGCTGATGGAGAAATGGCATGGGAAACGGATGTTGCCGGAGAAGCGCTTTCGCAGCCAGTAGTTAGTGATGGTTTAGTATTGATCCATACCAGTAATGGTGTGTTACAAGCATTAGATGCGCAGAGTGGACAGAACAAATGGAGTCTTAATTTAGACAGCTCAACATTATCAGTCAGAGGAAAGTCAGCACCGGCTACCGCTTATGGCGTCGCCATTGTTGGTAGTGATGGTGGTCGTATCAGTGCCGTAATGCTTGCTCAAGGACAGATTGCGTGGCAACAATATATTTCTCAGATCCGTGGTGCAACCGAAATTGATCGTTTACACGATATTAATATGACGCCGGTTATTGATATTAATTCAGGCGCTATTTTTGCTATTGCGTACAATGGTGATTTAGTGGCAATGGATATGCGTTCTAGCCAAATTATTTGGAAGCGGGATCTAGGATCGGTGAATGATATTATTGTTGTTAATGATATTATCTACTTAGTTGATCAAAATGATCGCGTGTTGGCAATTCGCAAAAGTGATGGTGTTACTCTATGGACTCAAGATGCCTTATTACATCGTAATTTAACTGCACCGGCTATTTATGATGGTTATTTAGTGGTTGGTGATGGAGAAGGTTATCTCCATTGGTTAGATACCCAAGATGGTCAATTTGTGGCACAAAATAAAGTTGATAGTTCGGGATTACGCAGCCGTCCGGTGATTGCCAGTGACAAGTTACTTATTCAGGCAAAAGATGGAACCGTATATCTGATTGAACGTTAATTTTCTGACATTTTTTTATTTTCCAGATAGAATTAACGGCTGCTAATTTTCGCGGCCGTTTTATATTTTAGTATTCTGAAGATTGAAATCAGAATACCGATTTTAATTTTTATGAGGCATCTTAAAAATGATACCTGTCATTGCGCTAGTAGGGCGTCCAAATGTAGGAAAATCTACCTTATTTAACCGATTAACTCGAACCAGGGATGCACTGGTTGCTGATTTTCCTGGTTTAACGCGTGACCGAAAATACGGTAAAGCAGAGTTTGCAGGGCAGGAATTCATTATTATCGATACCGGTGGTATCGATGGTTCAGAAGAGGGGATAGAAACCCATATGGCTTCTCAATCCTTACTGGCAATTGAAGAGGCTGATATTGTTTTTTTTATGGTTGACGTGCGTTCGGGATTAATGCCAGCAGATCATGTGATTGCTAAACATTTGCGCAGTCGTAAGAAGGATACTTACCTGCTAGCAAATAAAACCGATGGTTTGGATATTGATACGGTATTAGGTGATTTTTATGCACTTGGCATTAAAGATATTTATCCGATTGCCGCATCCCATGGCCGTGGTGTTACTCAACTGATAGAAAAAGTGGTTGCTCCCTATTCTGTGCAAAAAATAGCCAATGATATGGAATTATCGGAAGAGGAAGCCAATGCGGCTTATTGGCAGGCTCAGGAAGAGAAACTGGCGATTGAAAATAGTGAAGAAGAAACCTTTGATCCGCGTTCACTACCCATTAAATTAGCGATTGTTGGTCGACCAAATGTGGGTAAATCGACATTAACTAACCGTATTTTGGGCGAGGAGCGGGTCGTTGTTTATGATCTGCCTGGTACCACGCGTGATAGCATTTATATTCCGATGGAACGTGATGGATGCGAATATGTACTGATTGATACTGCTGGTGTTCGTAAACGGGGAAAAATAACTGAAACCGTCGAAAAATTCTCGGTGATCAAAACATTACAATCAATTGAAGATGCTAATGTTGTTTTACTTGTTATTGATGCCCGGCAAGGGATCTCTGATCAAGACTTATCATTACTAGGCTTTATTTTGAATGCTGGACGTTCTTTGGTGATTGTCGTCAATAAGTGGGATGGTATGTCACAAGAAGATCGTCAATCGGTAAAAGATATGCTGGATTTACGCTTAGGTTTTATTGATTTTGCCAAAGTTCATTTTATTTCAGCGTTGCATGGTAGTGGTGTAGGTAATCTATTTGAGTCTATTCATGAGGCTTACGAATCGGCAACCCGGCGAGTGGGTACAGCATTATTAACGCGTATAATGAAGATGGCAGAAGAAGAGCATCAGCCACCACTAATACGAGGCCGCAGAGTTAAAATGAAATATGCGCATGCCGGTGGTTATAATCCACCGATTGTAGTCATCCATGGTAATCAAGTTGCTGATTTACCGGATTCTTATAAACGTTATTTAATGAACTATTTTCGCCGCACATTACAGGTTATGGGGACGCCGATACGCATCCAATTTAAAGAAGGTGATAATCCTTATGCCGGTAAAAAAAATAAATTAACGCCAACACAGTTGCGTAAGCGTAAACGTCTAATCGCGCATCTTAAAAAACGTTAATCACAAAAGGCACGCTTAAAAATAAGTGTGCTGTTCAGCTTTATACCCACTCTTTTGCAATTAAAAATTGGTTATAAAGTTTTTCTTCATCTGAATTGGATTCAGGATGATAATTATATTCCCAGCGAACTAGTGGTGGTAAGGACATTAAAATTGACTCTGTTCTGCCGCCAGTTTGTAACCCAAATAGGGTTCCACGATCGCACACCAAATTAAATTCTGCATAACGTCCTCGACGATATAACTGAAATTGGCGTTCGCGCTCCCCCCAAGCTATCTGTTTTCTTTTTTCAACAATCGGCAAATATGCATTAAGAAAACCATTACCTACATCCTGAGCGAAGTGAAAGCAGGTAGTAAAATCAGGTTGGTTTAAATCATCAAAAAATAGACCACCAACGCCACGTGGCTCATTGCGATGTTTGATAAAAAAATAGCGATCACACCATTTTTTATAGTTAGGATAAATTTCTTTTCCATAAGGTAAACATACAGCGAGTGCCGTCTTATGCCAGTGTATAATATCTTCTTCAAAACCATAATAGGGAGTTAAATCAAATCCCCCACCAAACCACCATACGGATGGTTCACCTGGTTTTTCTGCAATGAAAAAGCGGACATTAGCATGAGCTGTTGGAATATAAGGGTTGAGTGGATGCGTCACTAAAGAAACGCCCATTGCTTGATAGCGACGTCCTGCTAGTAGTGGGCGATTTTCTGAGGCAGAAGCAGGTAATTGCTCACCACTGATATGTGAAAAGTTAACTCCCGCTTGCTCAAAAATTGTCCCATTTTTTAATATACGACTCCGACCTCATCCTTTTTGTTTATGTTGCCAGTTTTGTTCGGCAAATTTAGCGTTGTTATCGACATGTTCAAGTTGTTGACACAGCTTATCTTGCAAAGTGAGAAGAAATGCCTTCACTGCATTAATATCAGGTATATTCATAACATTAATTTTGATTATTAGAGCAGGAGATTAGCGTTTAAGTATACACTTAATGCTGTCTGAGTGCATTTTGTTATTAATAGATTGGTTAGTATGGCAATAACGCTAGCAAAATATTAAATATGATTGCCTATTGATACTAATCGTAGAGTGATACATGTTTCCGTTAGTTCAGTAAGGGAATTGCAGCCTATTTAAAAACTGTCGTTGTTACCAGTTTAAGTCTATGGTTAATACTATAATTATTGGGTAGTAAAGTTAATCTTACCCAATATCAGTTTAAAAGCGGAAGTATTTAGCTATTTTCTTATCGTCAGAATGGATTTAATATAAAATTAATTTTAACAAATAAAATTCTACAATTATTTAATGCTGTTATTATTATTTTAGTAAATTTAAATTATTTGGTATTAAAAAGCTAAGCAGCGCGGTGTTAAGTAAATAGAATAATAGGTTTAAGTGATAACCATATGGTTTATTGTAAATAAATTAAATTATTTAAAAGTGAAATAATGATTTATGGGGCATAAAATCAACATTTTGGCGCTATCTTATCCATTTTATTTTGCTACTATCATTTTTGTTTAGATGATAAGAATGCAAATCTTTATTCCTCGCTAACTAGGTAAGAAAATATGGAAATAAGAACCTTTCGGCAAGATGATTTTGAAGAAATCATCACACTATGGGAGCTTTGTCAGCTAATCCAAACAGATAGAGATCCTGAAGCGGATATCGAGCGCAAGATGCTATCAGGCCCAGATCTTTTTTTAGTCGCTGAAATGGCAGGTGAAGTTGTTGGTACTATCATGGGAGGATACGATGGTTATCAAGGCTCTGCTTATTATTTAGCTGTTCATCCTGAATATCGCGCTAGAGGGATTGCCAATGCATTAATTAGTCGTTTAGAAAAAAAATTAATTGCTAAGGGATGTCCACAAATTATGTTTTTAGTACCGGAAGAAAATGATGCGACCATCTGTATGTGTGAGAAAATGGCTTACGAAGAGTTGCAACAGGAAAATATTTTATATACAAAACGATTAATTGATGATCAAGCGTTTAAGTGATTAACGCAATTAATTTGATGATAGCAATATTTCTCTTTTTTGATATAAAATTTTATTGATTTTTTTTGGAAAAATTTTTTATGAGTATTAGTGAGTTATTTCAAAATTGTCAGATTAATAAAAGTTAATTTGCCTCTATATTTAGAAAAAGCTTGTTTTGCTTGATTTTTTGTAGATTGTTAACCTGTATTCTATCATGCTGTTAACTTCACATATTATAAACATATATTAAATAAAATTATTAATATTTTTTACTTTTTTATTATGTTGTAAATTAATTTCAAGGGGTTTTTATGCCACAACTTTTTGGGAACAGCCGATTAAATTGGTTAAAAGTGTCATTTCTAACGAGCTTATTTTCACTTACAGGATGTAGTAGTATTTCATGGTCAAATTTATATCCAATGAATTGGTTTGCTAGTTCAGTTAAAATTTCTGCTACCGGCATGGGTCAGATTAATAAAATGACCCCGATGAAAGAGCAGATTATTGCAGCAGCATTAGATAACCGATACCATTTTCGTTCTGGCATGCAAACTGAGCAAGGGCAGTTAATATCTCTTTTTCAAGGTATAAAAAATGATCAAGAAAAAATAGTCATTTATGGTGTTGAAAAGGGGGAAGTTAAGCGAATTGAAATTATGGATGAAGATATAAAAACTGTGTGGGAGACACAAATAGGCACAGCATTTTCACAAATCTACCAAAATGCAGTGCAAGGTAGTTGTTACCCTGAGCCAGATCAAACTAATATGTTAACCATCAATTGTGTTTCTCCCCAATCTACCTATGTCACTTATCGTTTTACTGGCAAATAGTGGGCCTAAAAATTTAGTGCCATCAAATGATATTTTAGCTAACTGGAAAGTTAGTAGTATTATTTGGTCTGCACAATAATAATTTAATTTAGTAGTAAATTATCAAAGCATGACATAAACAATGAATTATTACATTCTTTAATTAACGTGGCATATTATAAATTTATCGCCGGGATTATCAGCTATTTTTGTTGTGTATAATAATTTTAGCGTTATTTTATTCTTTACTATAAAAATAATCAGGTAAATAATGTGAGTTATTTGGAAAAATTTATTGGTAATACGCCATTAGTTAAACTTAAAAGATTGACTAAAAATTGGGATGCTGAGATTTGGGTAAAACTAGAGGGGAATAATCCTGCCGGTTCAGTCAAAGATAGAGCGGCACTTTTTATGATCCAGCAAGCAGAAAAGCGCGGTCAAATTACACCTGGTGATACCTTAATTGAAGCAACTAGTGGTAATACAGGAATTGCATTGGCAATGATAGCCACCATAAAAGGATATAAACTAAAATTATTAATGCCGGAAAATATGAGTATTGAGCGTCAGTCAGTGATGCGAGCTTATGGTGCTGAAATAGTTCTGGTAAGTGAAGCGGAAGGAATGGAAGGGGCACGTGATCTTGCATTAAGGATGCAATCTCGATATGAAGGTAAGGTACTTGATCAATTTAATAATCATGATAATCCATTAGCCCATTTTATGACGACAGGCCCTGAAATCTGGTGCCAGACGGCGGGGCGGATCACACATTTTGTCTCCAGTATGGGGACAACCGGGACAATTACCGGTGTCAGCCAATATTTAAAATCCAAATCAAATAAAATAGAAATTATTGGTTTGCAACCGGCAGAACATAGCTATATTCCAGGAATTCGGCGTTGGTCGCAAGATTATATTCCTAGTATATTCAAATCTGAACAAGTTGATAGAATATTCGATATTACTCAGATAGAAGCAGAACAAATGATGAAGAAATTAGCAATAGATGAAGGCATCTTTTGTGGTGTTAGTTCAGGCGCCGCAGTGGCAGGCGCATTGCGCGTTGCTAAACAAAATCCTGGGGCGATTATTGTGACTATTATTTGTGATAGAGGGGATCGCTATCTTTCTACCGGGTTATTTGATTGAATTAAATTATATTAAAGACAAATTGTTGCTTACAGGAAACAGTTCTTGCGACTAAATCGTGATATGAAGGCGAAATTCCCTTCATAAATAATTCATGAAGGGAAGAATTGTAGTTTATTTTTTGATCTGCATAATAACGGTTTCACCTACAACGACAGAGCCAGTTAGTTTAGTTAGCTCTTTTATTTCATCCATATTAGAAATCACCACGGGTGTTAATGTCGATTTTGCTTTTTCTTCTAATAGAGGAAGATCAAGTTCAAGCACTAAATCGCCTTTTTGAACTTTTTGCCCTTCCTCTGCTAGGCGAGTAAATCCTTCACCCTTTAACTCAACTGTATCAATACCAAAATGGACAAATAGCTCAATACCATTATCTGATTCAATAGAAAATGCATGGTTAGTTTCAAATATTTTACCAATCGTCCCATCAACTGGAGCAACAATTTTGTTACCAGTAGGCTTAATAGCAATACCATCACCAACAATTTTCTCGGCAAAAACAACATCTGGAACATCTTCTATATTAACAATTTCACCTGAAATTGGGGCAATAATATCAATATTACCGGTGCTATTTTTATCATCTGAAACCAGTGATTTGAGTTTGTCAAACAGACCCATGGATCTTCTCCTAATTAATTGTTTTCTTATGGGGTCAAGAGTTGGTTGATGATTTTAGCAAAGTGTTTTTTCTTTAATAAATGTTTCAACCAAATCCATCAATTCCTTCGCTGTCGGTTGATTAAGAGCTTGTTCTGCTAATGTTTTTGCATCTTTGAAATTTGCATTTCGGATAATTTTTTTAATACTTGGGATTGAGATTGCACTCATACTAAACTCATCTAATCCCATACCAAGTAATAATAGTGTAGCACGTTCATCACCAGCAAGCTCACCACACATGCCTGTCCATTTACCTTCTGAATGAGAAGCATCAATAACTTGTTTAATAAGTTTCAATACGGAAGGAGACATTGGATTATAAAGATGAGAAATCAGATCATTTCCGCGATCAACGGCTAAGGTATACTGTGTTAGATCATTGGTTCCGATACTGAAAAAATCAACTTCTTTTGCTAAATGATGAGCAATAACGGCAGCTGCTGGTGTTTCAATCATTATTCCAACTTCAATCGATTGATCGAAAGCGTGCTTTTCCTCGGTTAACTGTTTTTTAAGTATTGCTAATTCTTCTTTCAAGGTACGAATTTCTTCTACAGAAATGACCATAGGAAACATAATACGTAGCTTACCGAAGGCAGAGGCTCTTAAAATAGCACGTAATTGAGCATGAAGGATTTCCTTGCGGTCAAGGGAAATACGAATTGCTCGCCAGCCAAGAAAGGGATTCTCTTCTTTCGGTAGGTTCATATAAGGAAGAT
The DNA here is from genome assembly GCF_903968575.1 of Arsenophonus endosymbiont of Apis mellifera. Lineage (NCBI taxonomy): Bacteria > Pseudomonadati > Pseudomonadota > Gammaproteobacteria > Enterobacterales > Morganellaceae > Arsenophonus > Arsenophonus endosymbiont of Apis mellifera. The sequence continues at coordinate 69,601 of NZ_CAJCFU010000070.1, forward strand.
CTTTATCTCCACCAATATCCATGGTACGAATAATAATAGCTTGTGGATCCATCGCTTCTGCGACTGCTTTATAAGCCTGAAATTGTTCTTCTTCGCTAGGAAGATTATTGCGATCCATAAACAGAAATTCAGTACGATATAATCCTACACCTTCAGCGCCATTACGCTCCGCACCTTCTACATCACGTACAGTACCAATATTTGCACAAACTTCAACTTGATGACCATCTAAAGTTATTGCTGGCAAATCTTTCAATTTTGCGAGCTCGCTTTTTTCACGTAAATATTCTTCTTTAATTTGTTTAAGCTTGTCAATCTCGCTATCAGATGGATTTTGATAAATATGATTATTGATAGCATCTAAAATAATATAATCACTTTGTTGGATATTCTTGGTTGCATTGCTGGTGCCAACAATAGCCGGAATTTCCAGCGATCGGGCCATAATTGAAGTATGAGACGTGCGTCCGCCTAAATCGGTAATAAAGCCAAGCACTTTCTGCAAGTTTAATTGTGCTGTTTCAGACGGGGTAAGATCAGCTGCAACCAAAATGACTTCTTCTGTAATTGAACCAAGATCAACAATAGGCAATCCGAGAATATTTTTTAGCAGGCGTTTACCAATATCTCTGACATCAGCGGCACGCTCTTTGAGGTATTCGTCATCTAATTCTTCTAATGCTGTGGCCTGTTCTTCAATCACTTTTTGCGCTGCAGCATCTGCAGTTTTGTGCTCTTTTTTTATGAAAGAAAGAATTTCCTGCTCAAGTTCTTCATCTTCAAGCAGCATTATATGACCTTCAAATATTTCCGCTTTTTCTTCACCAAGATTTTTTTCTGCGGTCTTTTTTATCGTTTTTAATTGTTCTATTGCTTTTACGCGTCCAGCAATAAAGCGGTTAATTTCACTGTCAATTTGGTCATCAGAAATTTTCTTTTGATTGACAACAATTGGCGCTTCTTTAAGAATTAGTGCCTTGCCGAAGGCGATACCTGGTGATACTGAAATTCCTGAAATCATAAATGTTACCTTACTACCAATGGGCGAAAAATAGTTAGCTCATAGGACTATGGCTTTAATACTTACGGTTAAATAGATATCCCCGGATAAAGGTATCCAGGGATAAAAAATAGAAGATAAATGCTATATTGCCCGTATGTCATTACTCCAATTCAGCCATCAGCTTAACCAGATGTTCTACTGCTTTCTGCTCATCTTCACCTTCGGCAGAAATAGTGACAACAGTTCCCTGAGTCAATCCGAGTGTTTGCAGTTTAAATAGGCTTTTTGCGCTAGCCGATTTGCCATTATAGGTAAGTGTTATTTCAGAAGAAAAACTTTTTGCCTCTTTGACAAATTGAGCCGCCGGGCGAGTGTGAAGACCATTAGGTGCTGTGATGGTGACTTCTTGTTGGAACATATTATTTCCCTCAACAAACTTAATATTTTTTATTAGTAAATCCAAAATATTTTAGCTGAAATAATTTGAATTTGCGTATTACTTTTCAGTGATAATATAAGAAAAACGTTTTCATTTTATTATCAATCATAAATTTTATGTATACCGACATTATAGCCAGGCATGATAATTTGCCTAGTTTATGTTCTATCAGTAAAATTTTTACTGCTCATTTTTTGATTAATTTCGATTGTCGAAATAATTAGTGACTTAAATACTAAACTCGTTTCAAGAAATCATCTTAATCCACACTAAACTTTGATCTACAACACAAAAAAAGCACTTTTAAAGTGCTTTTTTAGCTAATTGTGCTCAAAAATAGTTATTAGCGTGGTTGGGCAGCAGAAAATAAATCTGTACTCAAATAACGTTCACCGGAAGAAGGTAAAATAACCACAATATTTTTATTTTGAAATTCTGGTTTTGCGGCTAATTTTACCGCGGCTGCAACCGCAGCGCCTGATGATATACCGGCTAAAATACCTTCTTTCTGCATAATTAACTGAGCGGTCTGTATCGCTTCGTCGTCGCTAATAGCAAATACACCATCAATAAGAGAGAGATCAAGGTTATCAGGAATAAAACCAGCGCCAATGCCTTGGATTTTGTGTGGACCCGGCTTTATTTCTTTACCAGCTAATGTCTGGCTTATTACTGGTGATGCGGCAGGCTCAACAGCAATCATTTTAATGGCCTCACCGCCTGCTGTTTTTTTTAAATAACGGCCAATGCCAGTAATTGTACCACCAGTACCAACTCCCGCGACGACAGCAGCGATTTGACCATCTGTATCTTGCCAAATTTCCGGTCCGGTTGTTTTTTGATGAATTCCAGGATTTGCTGGATTATTAAATTGTTGCAAAAGAAGGTATTGATCAGGTGCACCGGCAACGATTTCGATTGCTTTTTCAATTGCGCCCTTCATGCCCTTAGCACCTTCAGTTAAGACTAGATTAGCACCAAGCGCTTTTAATAATTTACGCCGCTCAAGGCTCATTGTTTCAGGCATAGTCAAGGTAAGCTTATATCCGCGTGCAGCGGCTACGTAAGCTAGGGCAATCCCGGTATTGCCACTAGTCGGCTCGATTAAAGTTTTATTGGTTGCTAATTTGGATAGTTTAGGGGTTAACAGTCCCTTTTTTTCTGCATCCCAAATCATATTTGCGCCAATACGGCATTTTACGCTAAAACTCGGATTACGTGATTCGATTTTTGCTAACAAATTTCCGTTACCAAAGTGTTTCAAACGAACTAATGGAGTATGACCAATAGTTAGTGAGTTATCTTCATAGATGTTACTCATCGATCGTCCTTAGTATTTTTCAAAAGCTATAAACATGCCTAAATATAGTACTAATCACCATACGCTAAGCGAATTATTTTGGAAATAAAAATTTATATTATTGTTATATTGAAGAGGTAGTTATCGCGTCTTGATAAATTTTTACTAACGGATATAACACAATATTTAGTGCTAACTAAGGATTATGTTGCCATGAATTAAGCGCAATTTTTTAGCTGATTGTGGTTATTAGCATCAAATAGGCAACCCTCTTTTTTATGATTATTGTTGCCATCTGAGAATAGCTGAAGTCAGTGTAAAAAATTTTAGCTAACTTCAGCATTTGAGTTAAGAGCTGGTATGGCGCAGACGGTAAAGATCAACCCACATTGCTGTTGCACCACAGATTGCAACAGGCATGATAACCAGATTGATAATCGGGATCATGGTCAACAAATTGACTAATGCACCGAACTGGATACTGGTTGCTCGATTCGTAGCAAGGGCCAACTTCATTTGATCAAATTTTACTTTATGATTATCAAAAGGATAATCACAATATTGAATTGCCATCATCCAAGCACCAAATAAAAACCATAAAATCGGGGCGATTGTTTGCGCAATACCGGGAATAAAAAATAGGATAAGCAACGGAATAACACGAATAAGGTAGTAGCATAATTTGGTTACTTCCCGCGCTAAGATTCGCGGTATATCTGCAATAAGTACCGCAAAACTGCTATTGGGTGCCGGTGTTCCCGTTAATTCGGCTTCCAATTTTTCTGCTAGCCAGCCATTAAAAGGAGAAGCAATAAAATTGGCGATAGTACTAAAGAAGTAGCCAAATATAAGCAAAATCGAGATCACGGCAATAGGCCATATTAGATAACTTAACCACTGCATCCAGCTGGGAACATAAGAGAGTAACGTTTGGATCCAGTCGCCTAATTTACTATAAAGCCACCAAAAGGCACTACCAAGTAAAATAATATTTGCTAATAGAGGTAAGATAACGAAACGTCTTATACCAGGGCGAGTAACTAGCTGCCATCCTTGAGCAAAATAATAGAAACCGTTCGCAGTTTTTAGTGATTTTATTGAATTAATCATACTTCATATTTTCTCCTTTAGATTTGATCTTGTATCATATAGATAGGATTTTTAGCTGGCTAGTATTTTGTTGGCTAAAAAAACAGCAAAAAAAGAATAAATATCTAACTTTTTGTAAGAAAATTATGTAGAGGGTTGCACTTAACGTTATTGGCAAATACTCTTAATATAATGATAGCGCCATGGTGGCGATTATTTTTCAAACAACAGAGATAGAGCGATGCAGGATTTGCGTCTAATATTAGTGGTCGTTGGTGCGATAGCTATAATAGCTTTACTGTTACATGGCTTTTGGACAAGTCGTAAAGAGCGTTCGAAGCTATTTAAAGATCGCCCTATGAAGCGCCGTAAACAACCTAACCAGGATACACCTGAGAGTGTAGGCTCGCCATCGCTTGATGATAAAACGGTGGAGGCACAACAATCGGCATCTAAATTAACTGATCAGCAGGCAAATCAACAATTTGCTTCCCGAAAATCTGAATCATCAAAGGTCGTTAAAACCTTTAACGATGATCCACATTTAGCTGATACTGAAGTAGAAATTGGATCGGGTGTTAAGCAAGAAAAAAACGTTCAAACTAAACAGCTTGAACTGGAAATTTCTGAGCCTGCGCTAAATTCAATGAATAGTGAAGAAAGGGAAGGATCTTTCGTAGCAAACACAGCAGAAAGCAACCAGCAGGTTGTTGGTCAAGTTGAACATTCTGCTGGAGGAGAGCAACACAGTAAATTAGCTGCTGAAGCTAATAAAAAAGATCTTGTTGTTGTTTTACATGTTGCGGCTCTGCAAGGTCAAGTTTTAGGTGGTGATCTATTGTTACAAAGTATTTTTCAATCAGGTTTTCAGTTTGGTGAAAAACAGATATTTCATCGTCATGTTGATCCTTCTGGTTCTGGGCAGATTTTATTTAGCTTAGCTAATATGGTGAAACCTGGTTCTTTTGAGCCCGAAGCCATGTCTGATTTCACCACGCCGGGTATTTCTATATTTATGATGGTACCTTCATATGGTGATTCAGCCCAAAACTTCAAATTGATGTTGCAAGCAGCCCAACGTATTGCGGCTGATGTTGGTGGTGTCGTACTTGATGAGGATCGCAAAATGCTGACTCCCCAAATGATTGAGGTATATCATAGCCGAATTAGAAATGCATTAACTTAAATAGTAGCATGATTAGTAATCGACCCCCGTGATAGCGGGGGTTTTGTCTTTAGTTGTATGGTGAATAATGAAAGAACAACAAAATTATCTTGCACGGCTTAAACAGCAATTACGGCATCATGAATATCTTTATCATGTATTAGATACGCCTGAAATACCTGATGCAGAATATGATCGGATGATGCAGGAATTGAAAAAATTAGAGGCTGAGCATCCAGAATGGATCACGGCTGATTCGCCAACACAACGAGTCGGTGCTGCGCCATTAACGGCTTTTGAGCAGGTACGCCATGAAATACCGATGCTGTCTCTAGATAACGTTTTTGATGAAGAGAGTTATTTAGCTTTTGATAAACGAGTGCATGATCGTTTAAAAAATAATAGTCAGTTGACATTTTGTTGTGAGCTTAAATTAGATGGTTTAGCAGTCAGTTTGTTATATGAACAGGGTGAACTGGTACAAGCAGCTACGCGGGGTGATGGTACCACCGGCGAAAATATAACTGCCAATATTCGTACTATTCGAGCAATTCCGCTGCGTTTAACCGGCGATAATATTCCTGAGCGGATTGAAATTCGTGGTGAAGTTTTTATGACCCATCGGGGGTTTGAAAAGCTAAATGAAGAAGCTCGGCGTGATGATGGTAAAATTTTTGCCAATCCACGTAATGCCGCGGCAGGCTCATTACGTCAGCTTGATCCCCGTATTACTGCCAAAAGGCCCTTGTCCTTTTTTTGTTATGGTTTTGGCCTTCTGGCCGGTGGGCAATTACCTGCTAGCCATTATCAATGTCTTATGCAGTTTAAAAAATGGGGATTACCCGTTAGTGATAAGATAGCGCTTTGCCAAAATAGCCAACAAGTTTTAGCCTATTATCACCAAATTGAGCATGAACGTTTAGGCTTAGGTTTTGATATCGATGGTGTCGTTATAAAAGTGGATCCATTGCAATTGCAAGAACAGCTCGGTTTTGTTGCCCGTGCGCCGCGTTGGGCGACAGCATTTAAATTTCCAGCTCAAGAACAGATAACTTTATTACATGATGTTGAATTTCAAGTGGGGCGTACCGGTGCTATTACGCCAGTTGCTCGATTAGAGCCTGTTCAGGTTGCAGGTGTTACTGTAAGTAATGCAACATTGCACAATGCTGATGAGATAGGCCGATTAGGTGTACGCATTGGGGATACCGTCGTTATTCGCCGAGCGGGTGATGTGATCCCGCAGATTGTTAATGTACTGGCTGATCGTCGTCCTATTGATAGCCGAGAAATTCGGTTTCCTATTCACTGTCCGGTTTGTGGTTCAGCCATTGAGCGTATTGAAGGTGAGGCGGTGATCCGTTGTACTGGCGGTTTAATTTGTGCGGCACAACGTAAAGGCGCCTTAAAGCACTTTGTTTCACGCCGAGCAATGGATATTGAAGGAATGGGTGATAAGATTATTGATCAATTGGTTGATAAAGAGTATGTAACGACAGCGGCTGATCTTTACCGTTTAAATCTGGATATTTTAGCCAGATTAGAGCGTATGGGGCCAAAGTCGGCACAAAACTTAATTAATGCGCTTGATAAATCCAAACAAACCACATTAGCCCGCTTTATTTATGCGTTGGGTATTCGGGAGGTAGGGGAAGCAACGGCAAGCAATTTGGCGACCCATTATACCACGTTAACTTCTCTTATGGCTGCCGATATAGAGTCGCTCAAAAAGGTTCAAGATGTTGGCGAGATAGTGGCGAAGCATATTGTTAATTTTTTTCGCGAACAGCATAACCGGGATGTTGTTAATCAATTAGTGAACGAAATTGGTATTAGCTGGCCAGCCATGCCGGCTAAGAAAACCGATAGTGCATTCACTGGTAAAACAATAGTTTTAACCGGTACATTAAATCGTTTAACACGTGATGAGCTAAAAGATAAATTAATATTACTTGGCGCAAAAGTCACGGGCAGTGTTTCTAAAAAAACCGATCTAGTGATTGCAGGTGAGGCCGCTGGTTCTAAATTGGCCAAGGCCAATGAGTTAGGAATAAGAACTATTAATGAGGATGAATTAATAGTGTTACTCGAAGATCATTAATATTTTATAGCTTTTTGGCGTAGTAATTCGCAGGATATTGACTGCTTTGATTTTGCAATGGTTTTATTCATTATCAATTAGCTATCTGCAAGTTAAATCACTAACTTACTCACTTAATGTTATTTTTAGTGATTAAAATCACGCCTGATTATTTTCTATTACATAAAATAATATAACTATTTGTTAAATTAAAAACCGACTTGGAAATATTTTTGTCTGCAGTTTTTCACTTTCTTTTATCCATTATTCTCATTGGTGGATTATCGATTTTAACCAGTAGCGATCGTGCTAGTATTCGCATTCGTTACGTTTTGCAACTATTAATTATTGAGTTACTGTTAGCTTGGTTCTTCCTCAATTCAGATATTGGACAGGGATTTATTGCTGGATTTGCTAAATTTTTTGATTATCTATTAGTTTATGCAGCGGCGGGCACCGATTTTGTATTTGGTGGTATGATGGATGCAAATCTCGCTACCTTCTTTTTACGCGTATTGTGTCCAATTATTTTTGTCTCAGCGCTAATTGGCATCTTGCAACATATCAAAGTGTTACCTTTTATTATTAAAATAATCGGCACATTACTGGCTAAAGTTAATGGTATGGGAAAGCTGGAATCTTTTAATGCGATCAGTTCATTAATTCTCGGTCAATCAGAAAACTTTATTGCATATAAAGATATATTGAGTCAAATGTCGCCACGTCGTATGTATACAATGGCAGCAACAGCCATGTCGACGGTGTCTATGGCGATTGTTGGCGCTTATATGGGAATGCTTGAGCCTAAGTACGTCGTTGCGGCACTGATCCTAAACATGTTTAGTACATTCATTATCCTATCGTTAATTAATCCTTATTCAGTAAAAGAGGAAGAGGATATTCAAGTCAGTCATCTGCATGATGGACAAAGTTTTTTTGAAATGTTAGGCGAATATATTCTGGCGGGTTTTAAAGTTGCTTTAATTGTCGCGGCCATGTTGATTGGTTTTATTGCGATTATTGCCGGAATTAATGCCATTTTCAGTGCAGTGATAGGAATAAGCTTTCAGGATTGTTTAGGCTATGTGTTTTATCCATTAGCTTGGATTTTGGGTATTCCTGCTGAAGATGCACTTCAAGTGGGTAGTATTATGGCCACCAAATTAGTGTCTAATGAATTTGTAGCGATGGGCTATTTGAAACAAATTGCCGCTGAGTTATCTCCTCGTTCAGTGGGTATTTTGTCGGTCTTTTTAGTCTCTTTTGCTAACTTTTCATCAATAAAAATTGTTGCCGGCGCAATTAAAGGCCTCGATGAAAAACAGGGAAATGTCGTTTCTAGTTTTGGCTTAAGATTATTATATGGTTCCACGCTAGTAAGTTTCTTATCTGCCGCGATAACGGGCTTAGTTTTGTGATAATTTAATCGTCAGTTTTACCAAGCGGCATTCTTTATTAACGAATGTCGCGTTTGCTTCAATCAACGAATACATTGGAATGCTGTATGCAGAAACAGGATCTGATCGATATTGCTAATACTGTTATCCCATTTGGTAAATACAAAGGAAGGGTTTTGATCGATTTACCCGAAGAATATTTACTTTGGTTTGCGCGTAATGGTGAATTTCCTCAAGGGAGATTAGGTTATTTAATGGAAATGACATTAACAGTGAAAGTAGAAGGACTAGACAATTTAGTTAAACCACTAAAGCGTTCATAGTAAACAATGTGGTTTTAAGATCGATTAAAACTATTTGGCTGGAATTTAAATTTGGTGGAGCTAAGCGGGATCGAACCGCTGACCTCTTGCATGCCATGCAAGCGCTCTCCCAGCTGAGCTATAGCCCC
>NZ_CAJCFU010000071.1:0-96684 GCF_903968575.1 Arsenophonus endosymbiont of Apis mellifera
CTTCGGGCTTTTCAAGCCCGACCAAATTCCCCTCCCACCTTATGTCGGTGGGAGTACCCTTTGGAGGTTAAGATGGTATTATTTCGCTATTCTGTTATTAGCGTGGAAAGGGTAATTATCTACTGATAAAACTGTTTCAACTTATATAATGCATAAATAAATGTTTGGGCAGTGAAAGTTAGGAGTCTTAATGGATCAACAATATTCAGCGATGCGCAGTAATGTAAGTATGTTAGGTAAATTATTAGGTGATACAATTAAAAATGCTTTGGGTGAGGATATCTTAGATAAAGTAGAATCTATCCGTAAATTATCAAAATCTTCCCGAGCAGGAAATAAAGCACAGCGTCAAGCTTTATTGAAAACCTTACAGAATCTCTCTAATGATGAACTACTGCCTGTCGCCAGGGCATTTAATCAATTTCTTAATCTAGCCAATGTCGCAGAGCAATACTATAGCATTTCTCCTCATGGTGAAGCATCCAGTAATCCTGAGGTATTGGCCAATCTTTTTACTCGCTTAAAAGAAAAACGATTTACTAAAAAGGTAATAACCAAAGCGATCGATGAATTATCGATTGAATTAGTCTTAACTGCCCATCCAACAGAAATTGCACGCCGAACTTTAATTCACAAATTGATTGAAGTGAATAGCTGTCTCGCACAGTTAGATCATGATGATTTAGTGGATTATGAACGTAATAATATTATGCGACGGTTACGTCAATTAATTGCCCAATGCTGGCATACTGATGAAATCCGCAAAAATCGCCCTACGCCGATTGATGAGGCCAAATGGGGTTTTACCGTGGTTGAAAACTCATTATGGGAAGGCGTTCCTGCTTTTTTACGTGAACTTAATGAACAGCTTGAAACGAGTTTGGCGATTAATTTACCTGTTGACACGAATTTGATCCGCTTCACTTCCTGGATGGGGGGAGATCGTGATGGTAATCCATTTGTTACCGCCGCTGTCACACAAGAAGCGCTTTTACTCAGTCGCTGGAAAGCCGCTGAACTTTTTTTAGCTGACATTCAAATCTTGGTCTCTGAATTATCAATGTCAGAAGCAACGCCTGAACTGAGACAATTAGCGGGTGGTGATGATATTGATGAGCCTTATCGTCAGATTGCAAAAGGTTTACGTAGTCGTTTACGTAATACACTCGATTATCTGGACAGTTGTATTAAAGGTGAAAAGGTCTTGCCACCTGAAGACTATCTTTATGATAATCAACAACTTTGGCAACCACTTTACACTTGTTATCAATCCCTGATTGCTTGCGGTATGCCAATTATCGCCAATGGACAATTACTCGATACCTTACGTCGCATTCGTTGTTTTGGTTTGCAATTAGTACGGATTGATATCCGGCAGGAAAGTAGCCGCCATACTGATGCATTAGCAGAGTTACTCCATTACCTTGAGTTAGGTGACTATAAAAATTGGTCAGAGGAAGAAAAACAGACTTTTCTATTGTCTGAACTCAGCTCTAAACGGCCACTTTGTCCGAAAAATTGGCAGCCTAGTGCAGAAACGCAAGAAGTATTAGCGACTTGCCAGGTGATTGCTGATTCACCGGCGGATGCTATTGCCGCTTATGTTATTTCCATGGCGAAAGTGCCATCTGATGTATTAGCGGTAAAATTGTTGCTTAAAGAAAGCGGATGTTCATTAAAACTGCCAGTGGTGCCACTATTTGAAACCCTAGATGATTTAAATAACGCTGAAAGTGTAATGCAAAAATTGCTCACTATTCCCTGGTATCGTGAGATTATCGATGATAAACAAATGGTTATGATCGGTTACTCAGATTCAGCCAAAGATGCAGGTGTGATGGCGGCTTCGTGGGCTCAGTATTGCGCTCAAGAAGCGCTGATTAAACTTTGTGACAAAGAAAAAGTTAAATTAACTCTATTCCATGGTCGTGGTGGTACCGTAGGCCGCGGCGGAGCACCCGCACATTCAGCGTTGCTGTCTCAGCCACCCGGTAGTTTAAAAGGCGGATTAAGAGCCACTGAGCAAGGGGAAATGATCCGCTTCAAGTATGGTTTACCACAAGTGACGATGAGTAGTTTATTTATTTATACTAGCGCAATACTGGAAGCTAATTTATTGCCACCACCAGAACCTAAACCGGAATGGCGTGCGGTTATGGAAATATTATCTGATATATCATGTAATATGTATCGCGATTATGTCTGCCAAAAACCGGATTTTGTTCCCTATTTTCGTGCTGCCACACCCGAGCTTGAATTAGCTAAATTACCACTAGGGTCGAGGCCGACAAAACGTCGTCAGGACGGGGGTGTAGAGACATTGCGGGCTATTCCATGGATTTTTGCCTGGTCGCAAAATCGCTTAATGTTACCTGCCTGGTTAGGCGCAGGGGCAGCATTGCAGCATGTGATTGATAGTGGCATGAAATCAGTGCTTGATGATATGTGGCATAACTGGCCTTTTTTTAAGACTCGCATTGCGATGTTGGAGATGGTTTTTGCTAAAGCTGATTTATGGTTAGCTGAATATTATGATCAGCGGCTGGTTGAAAAACGACTTTGGCCATTAGGCGAAGAGCTACGTCACCAGCTGGCGCAAGATATTAACAGTGTACTTGCTATCTCGAAAGATAAAACATTAATGGCGGATCTACCGTGGATTGCAGAATCCGTTGCCTTAAGAAATGTTTATACCGATCCTTTAAATGTCTTACAGGCGGAGTTATTGCATCGCTCTCGACAACAGCAACAACCGGATCCCTATATTGAACAAGCGCTAATGGTAACGATTGCCGGGATTGCTGCTGGCATGCGTAATACCGGATAAATTTTGTTCAAAACAGCCAATTAGCTGCTTTTGCAGCTAATTTTTGCTATCGCTAGTTTGCTTAGATTATTGAGTGTGAAATACTGACTTATAATCATGGAAATAAGCATATTTAATAATGAAAGGAGTTTATAATGCTAAATAATGTTAGCAGTTATCAGAGGATAAATGATCTTAATCCATTTATAAAAAAACAGATAATATAGGTAGTCGATTAAAACAACTAAAAAGTAGTATTACTAATGTCGTTAAAGATATTCGTAACACGATAATTCCGTCAGATTTACAGTTTTCAGTATCAGCAAGATATGATAAAAATTTTGCAACTCTTTGCCACATTATAAAAAGGAATATCGATATTAAAGGTAAAATTGCGACCAATTTTAGTGGCTATGAAAAAATTATTTATCTAGCTAAGACTGGTTATTTAAAGTCAGAAAGAACAGCGGTGCTTTTTAATACTTTACTTGCCGAAATAAAAAATAATTTAGTCCAATTAATTAACTTAAAAAATAATGATTTTGTATTATCTGAAAATATTGAGAAAAATTTTTTCAAAATAGTATATACTTTTCTTTTCTTTATCAATGGGTAACGCCAGAGAGTAGTAATATTTAAAAAATAGTCACTAGTATTTTTCTCAAAAATGGTGTTAATGATAAACAGTTTAATCTATTAATTGAGCTATGGAAAAAATAGTAGAGCCAAAGTTTATACAATACCTAAATCAGTTAAATTAGTCTCAATCTGATCCTTTATTGAAAGATATTTTTATACAAAAAACCTTGAAAATTATTCCTTACGCAAAGAAAAATTAGACAAAGTGAAGATATTAACAATTGTATTAAACCATTCACTCAATTTTATCTTTCAGACAATGTTGATGGTAAAAAGAAAATTATTGCTGATGTGAAAAAGTTAATATTGCAGCAAGATGAAGAGTTTAGTCAAATAGCAGAAAATTATTTCAGCAATTATCTATGGGTATCGAATAATGGTAACGTTATTAATATTTTTAAAAAGGCCTGGAGCCATGAAAATTATGCTAGCTTGCCTAAAATGAAAATCGCAAATATCTTAACTAGCTAACAATCTAATTGGGTTGATAGCTAAGAAAAATTTTTAATAAATGCTTTTATTTATCTTAATCCATTTTTAGCAGCTACGATCATAATAATTATCTTGATATTTTTAACAATAATTGGTGTCAAAAAAGTTACTCTAAACATCTTCTCTAAAGAGGAAAGTTTATTGTCATTTAGGGTTGCAAGAAGGGCCATTTAGAATGTAAGGAAAGCATTTGCTAACAAACAAGAGGAATAATTTTATCCCATCGTTTAAATGCCTTTGAAGCAATAATCTGCTCATTTCGGCGGATTATTTAACTTGATACAGTTCACATTTATTTCACTCAGCCAATATTATGTGTAAAATAACAGCATATGTGTAGATGCCTACCGGCAAGCCACTGCTTGGCCAGAGTCATTTAATCCTTTCCAGTTAGATAATATGGTAACAATTTGTGTCTATTGAAAATTTAAGAAATATCGCCATCATCGCCCACGTCGATCATGGAAAAACGACACTGGTCGATAAATTATTACAACAATCTGGCACCTTTGGTGAACGTAATAACCTCGATGAGCGTGTAATGGATTCCAATGACTTGGAAAAAGAGCGTGGCATCACAATTTTGGCAAAAAATACCGCCATCAAATGGCATGATTATCGAATTAATATTGTTGATACCCCGGGCCATGCTGATTTTGGTGGTGAGGTTGAACGGGTTATGTCAATGGTTGATAGTGTATTGCTATTGGTTGATGCAATGGACGGCCCGATGCCGCAAACCCGTTTCGTTACGCAAAAAGCCTTTGCTCACGGTTTAAAACCGATTGTGGTGGTTAATAAAATCGATCGTCCAGGTGCTAGGCCTGATTGGGTAGTTGATCAAGTTTTTGATCTGTTTGTCAACTTAGGGGCGACTGATGAGCAACTTGATTTTCCGATCATTTACGCCTCAGCCTTAAATGGTATTGCTGGAACCGATTATAATGAGATGGCGGCAGATATGACGCCACTCTATGAAGCAATCGTAAAATATGTTGCTCCGCCGCAGGTAGATCTGGCAGGTGCTTTCCAAATGCAAATATCTCAGCTTGATTACAATAATTATCTGGGTGTTATTGGTATTGGTCGCATTAAGCGTGGCGCGGTGAAACCCAATCAGACCATCACTATTGTCAATAGTGAAGGCAAAACACGTAGTGCTAAAGTGGGTAAGGTCTTAACGCATTTAGGATTAGAGCGTATCGACTCTGAAATTGCTCAAGCCGGTGATATTATTGCCTTAACAGGTCTGGGGGAATTAAATATATCAGATACCTTATGTGATCCAAATAATATTGAAGCATTACCAGCACTGGCCGTTGATGAGCCAACGGTAAGTATGTATTTTTGTGTTAATACTTCACCGTTTTGTGGCCGTGAAGGAAAATATGTAACTTCTCGTCAAATTTTAGATCGTCTGAAAAAAGAGTTAGTGCATAATGTTGCATTACGGGTAGAAGAGACTGAAGATCCCGATGCTTTCCGTGTTTCCGGTCGTGGTGAGTTGCACCTTTCAGTATTAATTGAAAACATGCGCCGTGAAGGTTTCGAATTAGCTGTTTCTCGACCTAAAGTAATTTTCCGTCAATTTGAAGGTCGTAAACAAGAACCTTTTGAACAGGTTACCCTCGATATTGAAGAGCGGCACCAAGGCGATGTTATGATGGCATTAGGTGAACGTAAAGGTGAACTGCGTGATATGTTGCCTGATGGAAAAGGACGAGTACGGCTTGATTATATTATTCCAAGTCGTGGGCTAATTGGTTTTCGAACTGAATTTATGACTATGACCTCAGGGACAGGCTTGCTGTATGCAACCTTTAGTCACTATGATGATGTGCGTCCTGGTGAAATTGGTCGCCGCCAAAATGGTGTCATGATCTCAAATGGTCAAGGTAAAGCGGTAGCTTATGCGCTTTATAGTTTGCAAGATCGGGGTAAGTTATTTCTTGGTCATGGTGCTGAAGTCTATGAAGGACAAATTATTGGTATCCATTCCCGCTCTAATGATTTGACTGTTAACTGTTTAACCGGTAAAAAATTGACCAATGTGCGTGCTTCAGGAACCGATGAAGCAACGACTTTATCCCCGCCGATCAAAAAAACATTAGAACAGGCGTTAGAATTTATCGATGATGATGAATTAGTGGAAGTTACGCCACAATCAATTCGTTTAAGAAAACGTTATTTAACAGAAAACGACCGCCGTCGTGCCTACCGAAATAAAGAAGTTTAAATAAAATTATTGGCTTTTTGATGCAAACAAAGGTGTTATATAATACCTTTGTTTGATTCTTATTGGTTATATAAAATGACTGTAAAGGATATGGTTTATTGTTTATGTTTAAATCGATTCTATAGCGTGTTATTAGCTACTTTTTAGAATTGAATCAATTATTATGATTAATTTCATTCGCAGTGGGCATGTTTGATCAGGCCGCTCTTGTTACTCAGATCAATTTTTGTAGGGGTTTTCTTGCCATTTTTCAGATTGAGTCGCTTTGTTTTTTTCGATGTACTCAGCTATTTCCTTTTCAGAACGTTGAATACACTTATTTACCCATTTTGGGTCGTCCCTATTTTTTTCTAAACATTTATCCGATCCTTGCTGTGCCTTTAAAAGAAAAACATGAGTATCCCAGTTATTTAAAAAATGTTGGTGTTTCTGACTACCATTTTTTGCCGCTATTTCTATATAGTGTTAAGCTTTATTGAGATCTTGTTGGACACCACGTTTCCCATAAAAGTAAATAACAAAAAGTGAGTCAATAGCGGCAAAGATTTTATTTCCGCCAATACGATAAGCTTTATCATAATAATCTATTGCTTTTAAAATATCTTTTTTGACCCCGTATCCATTTTTATACTTGGTAGCAGAATAATATAAAGCTACTACATTATTAGGATTAATTTCTAATGTCTTCAGTAAAAAATAGTTCGCAATATTACACTCTTCTTCTGCTCTAGCTTCTTGATATGGTTTACCTAATTCAAAACAGCCTACGGAAAATAAAGAAAACAGAGCATAATTACTGTACTCATCGTTTTCTTTTTCTCCCTTTTTAAAAAGCGCCACTACGTCTTGCTGTGTTTTTGGGCGAGGTGCATATTTAGGTAAATCAGGCATATCACGAAGTTCTAGCTCATTATAGTTATCTCCTAAGCGACTATCTCTTGGTGCAAGGTAGTTTTGCCCCCACGCTGGCTCATCCATAATCAGCATTCCCATCATCAATATACGAAAAATTTTCATTGTTATTAACCTAAATTATTAGCAACAAAAAAGACACTATGTTTCTGCTTTATTCGCGGTTAAATCTGGTGCGATAAAAATTGTTATTAAATAAAACCATTTATTTAATTAGCAGTTTAAATAATTAATAAATTTTAAATTGATAATTTTTGTATAATTTTGATTTTATATTCAATTAATAATGAAAATTTCATTTAATATAAAATTTTACTATTTTTTACAGTTATTAGATCAACAAAACATTGCGCTATCATTATACAATCAATAACAGATAACGTTAAAATTAGGTATTATGGTTATAGAATAATATGTTAAATAGCAAAAAATCAAAGTTATAATCCCACTACACAGGTTAACTAAGCCTTTTTTTTTTCAAGTCTATTCAATAGATAACTATCACTTTATAACCTGATTATCTAAAATTAAATAGTGTTAAAAGTTTTATATGCCTGATATTAATGGAGATTGCAATAAAATTATTTTCTAATTTTAAATTAATATACATGTCTATTTTTTTAATATGACTAATAATTAGTTTTAAATTTATTTTCATTGCATTAAGTTAATTTTATATTGCATCAATTAACTTAATAATTATTATGGAAGTTTTTTATTTATCATCAATTATTATTTTCTTCTGTTTGATTGCTTTAATAATGATATAGTAGAGTTATATTAATCACTATGGAGAGAATTTATGCTGTATATTTTCGATATGGGTAATGTAATTATTAATATCGACTTTAACCGAGCTCTACAGGTATGGAGTGAATTGAGTAAGATTCCAATTGCCAGTTTGGCGCAAAAATTTGAACTAGATGAAACAGTAAAACTCCATGAATGTGATAAAATTTCTGATTTTGAATTTGCTGAATTTACTAATGAAAAATTAGGTTTGTCGTTAAGTTTTGAAGAGTTTGCTCTAGGATGGAATGCTATCTTTGTTTCATTACGTTATGATGTGATTGAAATTATGACGCGCTTACGAGAGCAAGGCCATCGAGTTGTTATTTTATCGAATACAAATCGTTTACATCAAAATTATTGGCCCTCTCATTATCCTGAAATCGCAGCTTCTTCAGACTTTCTCTACTTATCCCAAGATCTCGGAATGCGTAAACCTGATCTGGAAATCTATAAATATGTTTTACAATCAGAGGGATTTGCTGCGAAAGACGCTATTTTTTTTGATGATAGCGAGGAAAATGTTACTGTAGCTGCACAGTTGGGTATTAAAAGCTGGCATGTTACTGATAAAAATAGTGTCGCAAAATATTTTGCTAACTATGATTTCAGCATCCTTGCCAAAGAGTAGTTATCGATATTGCAGAAATAATAGCTAGTTTATTATTATCTTTGTTGTTATACAGGATTTGTATGATTGCCCTAATTCAACGTGTGACTCAGGCTAATGTGATAGTTAAAGAAAAATGTGTTGGTCAAATTGCCGAAGGTTTATTAGTTTTTTTAGCGATTGAAAAAGAGGATAGTGAGCAGAAAGCTAAACGGTTGTGTGAAAAAATTATTGGTTATCGTGTTTTTAATGATGAGCAGAATAAAATGAATTTGAGTATTCAGCAAGTAGGCGGAAGTTTGCTGGTTGTTTCCCAATTTACCTTAGCGGCTGATACCAAAAAAGGAATGAGACCTGGTTTTTCAAATAGTGCGTCTGCTGATAAAGCCAATGCACTCTATCATTATTTTATTGAACAGTGCCGATCGAAAGGAATAAAAGCAGAAACAGGGCAGTTTGCTGCTGATATGCAAATTAGTTTAACGAATAATGGTCCAGTAACATTTTACTTGCAGGTTTAGTCTATAAACTCTGCCATTATTTATTAAAAGGAGGGAATTTTATGTATCATCTGCGAGTACCAAAAACAGAAGCCGATTTTAAAAATTATTATCAGTTTCGTTGGGAGATGTTGCGTAAACCTTTCCATCAACCACCCGGCTCTGAAAAAGACGGTTATGATTCCACTGCTCATCATCAGATGATAGTGAATGAAGCGGGTCAAATACTTGCCATTGGTCGCTTATATATAAATGCAGATGATGAAGGCGCTATCCGTTTTTTATCAGTCCATCCTAGTATGCGAGGTAAAGGATTAGGAAAACTGATTGCCATGGCATTGGAATCTGTTGCCCGTCAGGAAGGTGTAAAAAGAATTGTTTCTAGTGTCCGTGAGGAGGCAGTGCCTTTTTTTCGTTGTTTAGGATTTAAAAATCGGGGTCCTATTGCAAGTCAGCTTCTTACACCAGTGAAGCACTTTTTGATGATAAAAAAGGTACAAACGCTGGATAAAATTTTGCGTAGACCTGACTGGTGTAATCAATTACAAAAAATTTGGCATGAAAAAATTCCTTTAAGCGACAAGATGGGAATAAAGATCATACAGTATACCGGTCAGAGTTTTATCACCAGTATGTCTGAAGGCAGAAATCAAAATCCACACCATAGTATTTTTGCGGGTAGTCAGTTTTCACTAGCCACTTTAACCGGTTGGGGGCTGATATGGTTATTGCTACAGGAAAGACATTGGGTGGTAATATTATTTTGGTTGATGGGCATATTCGTTATCATAAACCAATTGTTGGTCGTCCAAATGCAGTGGCTGATCTTTGTAATATACGCGGTGCGTTAGATCGGCTTGCAAGAGGATGCCAGGCAGTAGTCGAGTTAGATGTCGATATTGGTAGTGAAAAAAGTGCTCACGCCTCACTATTTACCGGCACTTACATGGTATTAGCTGATCGTAAAAAACAGAAATGATGTGGCTTGCTAGCCATAATGCAAAAATTGTCAGCTAATCGATGCAACTAAGGTTTTTCTTCGTTAGCGGTAGTTAATGGTATTTGACTATCACTTTGTACCGTTATTTCACCTTTGATCATAGAGTAAGCCTTTTTTTCTCCACTAACGGTTTGATAGAATAGTTCTCCTGTCAATGTTTGCGCGATCGGTTTAGCCAACAAGTTGCCTTTAAGTGTGAAATCGAAATCTGCTAATGTTTGTATGGGTAAATTTTTCCATCCCCAATGATTTAATATTGCTAAATCTACATTTATTCCATTGGCTGATAATGAAAAAGCACCATCATTGGCCTGCTGTTGAATATTTGCAGTCAATTTTACTAAGCCATTTTCGACATTACTATTGAGCTCGGCCTTAAAAGAGCGGTCGCTGTGGGGTAGAACTTGTATATAAGGTTGTCGTAACGTAATTTGGTTTAAGGTACCACTACTAGCCATAAACCCGCCTTTTCCCTGCCATAATCCCCATTTTTTTTGTTTGATTAAATCTATATTGGACAAATAACCATTAACATTGGTCAATTCAAAGGGAAAATTAACGTTAACATCCATAAGTAAAGAATTAGTTAATTTAAAATTGGTAATATGTAATGAATTCAGCCAATTAGGTACGACAGATTGAAAAAAATTAAACCAATCATCCGCTAATTGATAACGTATGCCGGCTAATTGTGCGTTAATAATATTGATAGATTGCTGTTTGGTATGCCATTTTGCTTCGATGTTAAAAAGACCTTTGTCATAATAGCCAGCAAGACGGTTTATATGCAGAATATCATTGGCAAATGTCATATCGGCCATTAGTTGACTAATTTGCTGATTTTTATATATTAATTCATCTATATTTAGACTAATTTCACTGTTGGAATGGTTCCAGTTGCCTGCCGAAAGGACGATGTTATTCACTTTACCTGATAAGCCGGCAATGGCCCAATCTTTTCCTTCGAAGTGGGTATCAGTCAAATTCAGCTGTTTTATGTTTAATTTTTTAATATCTAGTAGCTTATTGGCCAATTGGGAAAGTGATGAAGAAAATTGCCAACCGGTATTGGTTAACATCAGTTTTGCTAAGGTAAGTGCTTGATCGGTGTATTGAATAGCGCTTGCATTAATGACCCCATTATTGAGATAGGCAGAAAGCTCATTGATGAAAAGAAAATTAGTTTTATAACTTCCTTTTACAAGCAAGGTTGTTAAGTGAATGTTATTAATTTCAAACTGCTCGGTAGTGAATTGAAAATTTCCCTCTCCAAATGGGTTATGAGCAGTTGGTTGCCAGGGTATTATTCCACCTGTCATATTGTTTGCCGACAGACCAATATTGCCGATTCGATAGCTAACATTCATGTTTTCTAGCTGCAATATTTTGCTATTGAAAGGAAAAATTTGGCGGGAAGAGGGTAGCGTTAATTCACCTTCAGTAACAATTAACCGATGTAACCATGAGTCTGTAAATATTTTTTGCCACTGCAATTCAAAGGTAATTTGTTTGACATTTAGCTTAAAGCTATTTTGTTTATTATGAATAGCAATATCTTGTAATACAATTTCGCCAGGCCTAGTTAGGTGATGACTAATAACACCTATTTTTACATCGTACAGGGTATATTTGCTTAGTATGTCACTTAATTGTTTTGCCCCCCACTGGGTTTGTATGATCAGATATATAAATATAATCAGTATAACAAGCGTAAGAATCAGGTTTTTTAGCCAGCGCAACCGTATGCCCTCTTTATCATTATTGTTTAGTTACAATCTTACTTTATGCTGTGATGAACTATTTGGATTAATATTAAAATAAAAAGAAATTATTTGGCTAATGAAATTTTTAGCATCACCAACAAAAATAGTAGATGGTGTGGATAAACCTATTCTCAGAATTTATTTACCAGGGTTTGAAAAGCTAAAGACATAATTAATATATGGCTTTTAACGGATAAAGAGCCCATTTTAATGGTTAAATTTAAGAATAGTTATTTATCGATTAGAATATACTCTTAAAAATGCTTAATCCTATCAAATTTTTGTTTTTCACTTGTGTTCAAATGAAAAATTAACTTTAATCAATGAGCCTGCTTTTTGTGTTGTGACATAACATTCACTACATCCTTTTTGTTTTTTCATAGAAATTAACAATAAAATGAGGTACGTAAATGTATCATCTTGATGTCTATGGCACCTTTGTTGCTGCCACTTTAGTATTATTACTTGGACGTAAACTTGTACAATCGGTCGCTATTCTAAAAAGATATACTATTCCTGAACCCGTTGCCGGTGGGTTACTTGTTGCTCTCATTCTTTTGTTATTGAAGACAACGTTAGATTGGGGAGTAAGCTTTGACTTATCTTTGCAAGAGCCCATGATGTTAGCTTTTTTTGCCACAATTGGACTCAATGCTAATTTACTTAGCTTAAAAGCGGGTGGTAAAACGCTACTTATTTTCAT
This sequence comes from Arsenophonus endosymbiont of Apis mellifera, assembly GCF_903968575.1. NCBI lineage: Bacteria > Pseudomonadati > Pseudomonadota > Gammaproteobacteria > Enterobacterales > Morganellaceae > Arsenophonus > Arsenophonus endosymbiont of Apis mellifera. Next base: position 12,451 of record NZ_CAJCFU010000071.1, read on the forward strand.
CTTTGTAGTTATGGGTTTACTGCTAGTGCAAAATACAGTCGGTATTGCTTTGGCAAAGTTATTGGGTCTCGATCCATTGATGGGTTTATTAGCCGGTTCCATTACATTGTCTGGTGGTCATGGTACCGGCGGTGCTTGGGGTAAAGTTTTTACCGAATATTATGGCTTTCAGAGTGCGACTGAAGTTGCAATGGCTTGTGCAACATTTGGTTTAGTATTTGGTGGATTAATTGGTGGTCCGATAGCGCGCTTTTTGGTTCGTAATATGAAAACACCAGCAGTGAGTCAAGATTATGACGATAATAAAGAAATGCCTATGGCATTTGAAAAGCCACAAACAGGACGAGTAATAAGTTCTTTAGTGTTAATAGAAACATTAGCCATGATTGCTATTTGTATGGTGGTGGGTAAATTTATTTCGCAATGGCTATTGGACAGTTATCAGTTTACTGTACCTACTTTTGTTTGTGTCTTATTTACTGGGGTTATTTTAAGTAATAGCTTATCATGGGTTGGTTTCTACCGAGTATTTGATCGCGCGGTTTCAGTTTTAGGTAATGTTAGTTTGTCACTTTTTTTAGCAATGGCATTGATGAGTTTAAAACTTTGGGAACTTGCTTCGTTAGCCATACCGATGCTCATTATTTTACTAATACAAGCGATTGTCATGGGGCTTTATGCTATTTTTGTTACCTTTCCAATTATGGGTAAAAATTATGATGCCGCAGTATTAGCAGCTGGTCATTGTGGTTTTGGTTTAGGAGCAACGCCGACCGCAATTGCTAATATGCAAGCCGTAACAGAACGGTTTGGCCCTTCTCATTTGGCTTTTCTTGTCGTACCAATGGTGGGTGCTTTCTTTATTGATATTATTAATGCATTAGTGATTAAATTTTATCTATGGTTACCCATATTTTCAGCACCAATAATGAATGGATAACAGAAATATCATTGATTAATGTAACGGAGCCGCTGATTTTCAGCGGTTTTTTGCTTAGTAATCAATTGATGTGGTTAATTAATATTAGGCGTTGCTGTATTGTGAACGTTCAGGTAACCAACGTTCGATCAGAGCATTGCTATGGAGCGGATAATGTTGTTGCAAATATTGAGCGGTATTCCTGATTTCCGGCAGTAGGTCTTGATCGCGCATTAAGTCAGCCACTTTGAATTCTGCATTGCCTGTTTGGCGAGTACCTAACAACTCTCCTGGGCCACGAATTTCTAAGTCTTTTTGTGCAATGACAAAACCATCATTACTATCTCTGAGTACCTGTAAACGTAATTTAGTCGCGTAAGTGAGTGGTGTTTTATACAGTAATACACAATGTGAGGCAATATTGCCCCTGCCAACGCGGCCTCTTAATTGATGCAATTGGGCAAGCCCTAAACGCTCAGGATTTTCAATAATCATTAAACTAGCGTTTGGCACATCGACTCCAACTTCAATAACCGTCGTTGCGACTAACAGTTGTAGTTTATTGGTGGTAAAATCTGCCATCACTTGTTGTTTCTCAGCCGATTTCATCCGACCATGTACTAAGCCAATATTTAATTCAGGCAATGCGCGCGCAAGTTCTTCTTGTGTCGCTTGAGCCGCTTGTGCTTCAAGCACTTCAGAGTCATCAATTAATGTGCATACCCAATATACTTGTCGCTTTTCTATCTGGCAGGCTTTTTTTACTCGTTGAATAACTTCATTGCGGCGGCTATCAGGAATGGCAACTGTTGTGACGGGAGTTCTGCCGGGTGGTAATTCATCAATAACTGAATTATCCAGATCCGCATAAGCCGTCATAGCGAGTGTACGTGGGATCGGCGTTGCAGTCATAATTAATTGATGAGGATAAATACCATGCTGCTGACCCTTTTCCCATAGCGCCAGACGTTGATGTACACCAAAGCGATGTTGTTCATCAATGATCACTAATGCTAAGGCGTTGAATTCGACTTGTTGTTGAAAAATGGCATGGGTACCAATTATCATTGCGACTTCGCCTCGTGCAATAGCTTCTTGTTGACTCAGCCTGGCTTTTCCTTTTTGTTTACCTGATAACCAACCAACTTGGATACCAAGTGGTTCTAGCCATTGGCGAAAAGTATTGGCATGCTGTTCTGCTAATAACTCAGTAGGTGCCATTAGTGCAGCCTGTTTACCATGAGCAATAGCACGAATTGCGGCAAATAGTGCCACTAATGTTTTACCAGAACCGACATCGCCTTGGACTAAACGCATCATAGGGCTGGCTTTAGCCATATCCGCTTCAATTTCACTGACAACTCTTTGTTGGGCTTTGGTTGGTGAATAGGGTAATCGTGTCAGCAACTGTTGTTTTAATTTTTTTTCTGCTGGTAGTGGTTGGGCAGAAAATTGTTGGGTTTCACTCCGAACCGTTAGCATACTTAACTGATGAGCTAATAACTCCTCAAAAATTAATCTGTGTTGCGCCGGATGTTTACCCTTTTCCAGTATATTCAGTGGAATATCGGGTGGCGGACGATGAAGAGTTTTAATAGCTTGTGGTAAGCTTATTAGCCCTTGATTAAACGGCGCAGGGATCAACTCATTGATCGCACAGGTATCAAGTAGCGTTAGCGCTTGATCAATAAGTTTGCGTAAAGTTATCTGACGTATCCCTTCAGTTGTTGGATAAATGGGTGTTAATGTATCTTGCAACTCAATATTGTCGGCATTAGGTTTTATTTTATATTCGGGATGAATAATTTCTGGCCCTAAGTTGCCTCGCCGTATTTCACCATAAGCAATAACAAATTTACCAGTGGCTAGGCTATTTTTCATAGCGGTAGAAAAATTAAAAAACCGCAGGGTTAATATTCCTGAACCATCACTAATTTGGCTGGTCATCATTCGTTTACGTCCAAAGACGATTTTAGTTTGTAATATTTCGCCGCTGACGGTCACAGTGCTGCCCGGTTGAACATCACTAATTGTATAAAGTTGAGTTTGATCTTCATAACGTAAAGGTAGGTGAAAGAGGAGATCCTGGATAGTACGAAGGCCAATTTTATTGAGTTTTTCTGCTTGTGATGCACCTACACCGTTTAGTGATGTTAATGGAATAGCATCAAGTAATTTCCCCCGCATGCGGTTAATTCTCCAGAGTGCGTTTTTTACCTGGTACTTTTGTCGATTGCATTGCTGCCCACCATTCATCACAGGCAACAATTTCGCCATGTTCGTTAATTAATGGACGGGGGAGCCCTTTATGTTTTGAAACGGCTGCTAATACTGGATAACCGCCCTCAAAGAGCCATTCTTGTTGTTCTTCTTCTGATAGCTGACTAAAAAGGCTGTCATACATATTGGCATTTTGTCTTTGTCGTTGTGCTTCATAAAGAATTAAGGCAGAAGCAACAGAGACATTTAATGACTGTACCATGCCCATCATAGGAATATGAATATTATGATCAGCCAGTTTGAGAGCTTGTTTGGAAATACCCGTTCGTTCTTGTCCCAAAATAATACAGGTTGGTTGAGTATAATCTATTTGACGAAAATCGATAGCTTGGTTAGTAAGATGAGCGGCTAAGATTTGCATACCCGCAGCTTTGCAGGTAGAGATTGCCTTTTCAATAGTGGCATGGGTTTTTACTTTTACCCAATGATTACTACCCGCTGCTGCCGCAGATAAACTCTTGGTGCTATTTTGGCACCAGATTGCATGGATTTGTGGTATTCCAACCGCATCAGCAGTACGGATCACGGCAGAAATATTATGTGATTTATGGACATTTTCAAGACAAACCGTCAGATCAGGTTGGCGCATGGCGATTATTTGCCGAATGCGAGCATAACGTTTTGAGTTCATAACTTAGTTCCGGTTACGGCTGATGCGTAAAACATCAGGCATGATACGGATTTTTTTCATAATATTAGCTAATTGAATACGATCCTTAGCGGTTAAGCGAATAAATGCACAATAGACACGCCCATCTTTCTCTTCGATATTCATACTTTGGATACTAGAATTTACACTATTAATGGCTGCGGTTAAATTAGCTAATGCCCCTTGGTGATTAATCATATCGACTTTAATTTCAGCAATGAAATTATTATTAACCCCCTCATCCCACTCTACTTGCATAAATTTCTCTGGCTCTTTTTGATAACCTCGAATATTACGGCAAGACTCATGGTGTATAACTAAACCTTTACCTGGGCTAATATGAGCAACTATGGGATCACCGGGAATGGGACGACAACATTTGGCAAAGGTAATTAATACCCCTTCTGCTCCTTTAATCGGTAGTTTACTACGGTTATCACTATTATCTGTAATAACGTTATTTATACTAACATTGCCTAATAAATTGTGCGCTACAACGACACTCATGGTATTGCCAAGGCCAACTTCAGCAAGTAAATCATCCATTGAGTGAAGTTTCATTCTTGCCAGTTCTTTATTGATATTTTCTTGCGGAATATCGCCCAATTTCTTGCCATTACCTAAAGCATGGTTGAGTAAGCGACGACCTAAACTAATCGAATCTTCTCGTTTAAGATTTTTAAGTAGTTGGCGTATTTTTGCTCTGGCTTTGGAACTAACAACGAAATTCAACCAAGCTGCGTTCGGCCTTGCGCCTGGTGCAGTAATAATTTCTATAGTTTGCCCGGTAGTCAACGATTGTGACAGAGGATAAGGTTGACGATCAACGCGGGCTCCAACACAGGCATGACCTATATCGGTATGAACAGCATAGGCAAAATCAACCGGGGTTGCGCCAGTAGGTAATTCGACAATTCTACCTTCCGGGGTAAAAACATAAATTTCGTCAGGAAAAAGATCAGATTTTACACTTTCAATGAATTCAAAAGAATTACCTGCGCTTTGCTGCAGTTCTAGTAGGCTTTGCATCCAGCGTTGTGCCCTGATTTGAGCAGTTGTACTAGATTCTGCTTGTTCTTTATATGCCCAATGAGCAGCGACACCCATTTCTGCCATTTGATCCATATCTTCGGTACGAATTTGTACTTCAATCGGTACACCATGTGGGCCAATCATTGATGTATGTAAAGATTGATAGCCATTTGCTTTGGGGATCGCAATATAATCTTTCACTCGACCTGGCCGAGGATTGTATAAACTATGTACCTGCCCAAGAACGCGGTAACATGTATCAACGTCCTTAACAATAATGCGAAAGGCATAAATATCCATAATTGAGTGGAAGCGCTGCTCTTTCAAGTGCATTTTACGATATATTGAATAGAGATGTTTTTCTCGACCAAATACTCGGCATGGGATCCTGGCTTCTGATAATCTACCATCAATTTCTGCCAATATTTTTTGGATCATCTCTTTTCGGTTACCGCGAGCTGCTTTTACTACTTCTTTAATAACTCGGTAGCGATTTGGATAGAGTGCTTCAAAGCCTAACTCTTCCAATTCAGTTTTGAGATGATGGATACCAAGACGATGTGCCAGTGGGCTATAAATTTCTAATGTTTCTCTCGCGATCCGGCGGCGCTTATCAGCACGAAGTGAACCTAAAGTTCGCATATTGTGGGTTCGATCTGCGAGTTTGATTAAAATGACACGAATATCTTGCACCATTGCCATAATCATTTTGCGAAAATTTTCTGCTTGAGCTTCTTTTTTATCACGGAAATTGAGTTTGTCGAGTTTTGATACCCCTTCAACCAGGCCAGCAACGGTTTTACCAAAAAGCTGTTTTATATCCTGAAAAGTCGCCGGGGTATCCTCGATAACATCATGTAATAATGCGGCCATTAATGTTTCATGATCTAAACGCATTTCCGCTAAAATACATGCCACCGCAACTGGATGGGTAATATAAGGTTCACCACTTGAACGGGTTTGGCCTTCATGTGCATCCCGGGCAACAACATAAGCTTGTTTCAGTAACGATATATGCTCTTTTGGCAGATAGTCCTGAACGATTTGATTGAGGCTTTCAAACAGGTACAAGGCAGGCCTACCTTTTCAGTTAACGACGACCTTCAGCAATAGCAGATACTGCTTGCATTTCTGCTGCTTCTTGTTCCTGTTCTTCTTGACGTTCACGGACATCAAGAATTTGAGCATTAATCAACCCTGATTCTATTTCACGCAGCGAAATAACAGTAACCTTATCATTTTCTTCTTTAACTAAAGGGCTTTTACCTCTAATCTGTAATTGACGCGCACGACGCGCCGCAACTAAAACCAAATCGAAACGATTACCAATTTTTTCTACTGCATCTTGAACTGTTACACGTGCCATAATATGACTCCAAAGATAAAGAAATGACCGGATATAATACTGAACCTTTACTCAGTCTGCCAATAATTTATTAATTAAAGTATTATGTCGCAGAACCTGACGTTCTAAACGTAGACGCTCAGATCGAATAATAGATTGTAAATCTCCTAATGCGGTATTGAAATCATCATTAACAATAATGTAATCATATTCGCTATAATGTTTCATTTCAGCAACCGCTTGTTCCATCCGCCGATTAATCGTTTCTTCGCTATCTTGCCCACGACCCCGTAAACGGCGTAGTAACTCATTTTTAGACGGTGGTAAGATAAAAATAGTGCGAGCTGAGGGCATTTTTTGGCGAATTTGCTGTGCGCCTTGCCAATCGATATCTAAAAATACATCGACACCACTATTAATAATTTCTTCGATAACTGCCCGAGAGGTTCCATAATAATTGCCGAAAACGCAGGCATATTCAAGGAAATCATTGTGCTCAATCATTTGCTGAAATTTGCTTTCAGTAATGAAATAGTAGTGTTCACCGTTTTTTTCACCAGGGCGTATCGCTCTAGTGGTATGCGAAATAGAAACTTGTGTGTCATATAGAGGCTGAGTTTTTAATAAAGCCTGAATAAGACTCGATTTGCCTGCACCACTTGGGGCAGACACAATATATAACGTTCCTTGGATCATGATGATTTCTTGATTAACTGGCTAATTAATTAATAAAATTTTAAAAAGTACAAAAGCTCTTTAATAGTATACACATGCAATCAGTAACATACAGCTTTAGTAACATTTTTAATGAAAGATCTGAATTATTTTTGAAAATCATTACCATTTTTGCGAAGCGCTTTGAGAAAAAATAATTAATGCATATCTTCATAATTATTTTCTATTTACCACCTCTCAATAATTGGAATTGTATATTGAACGTATTGCCGTGAATGGAATAAATAGATGATTAAAATTATGCATGGATGCTGTTTATTATGAGATCTTTTATTTTAGTTTCAGTTTACTATCGTCGACGCTTTTTTTTATTAATGATGTTATTAAATATAAACTCAGCAATCGCGGAAAGTATGCAATGCCCGGATTGGCCTGAAGTAGTTTTACATAGGGAAATCAAAGCAATTAATTCAAAATTAAAACGCTGGAATAAAGCATATTATATTAATGGCCAAAGCTTGGTTAATGATGAAACTTACGATCAAATTTTTGCGTTATGGAAACATTGGTCAAATTGTCTTCGTCTCCCACTAGATAAAACGCATTTGCTTTCTTTACCCGTTAAAGGAAGAAAAATACACCCAGTTGTTCATACTGGCTTAAAAAAGATAACCACTGATGAAGTGCCTCGATGGATAGCGGGTCGCCATGAAGTTTGGTTACAACCTAAAGTCGATGGTGTGGCTGTTACGTTGGCCTATCAAAAGGGTAAATTAGCTGCATTAATTAGTCGGGGTAATGGTATAGAAGGAATTGATTGGACAAAAAAAGCCCATTTTTTGCCAGCAATTCCCAAAACGATTCCAAATCATGCTACGCAATTAATTTTACAAGGTGAATTGTTTTGGTATCAGTCTGGTCACCAACAAGCCATTGCGGGTGGAGCTAATGCCCGCAATAAAGTTGCGGGTTGGTTAATGCGTAAGAATTTATTGGTTCAACAAGAGAAACAAATTGGCATATTTATTTGGAGTTGGCCTAATGGGCCGTCGAATATGCAAACACAATTTGCACAATTAGAAAGATGGGGTTTTCCCTTAACCAAACGTTATTCTCATTTAGTTACTAGTGTTGATCAAATTACACAATGGCAACGCTATTATTACAATCAACCAATGCCTTTTGTAACAGATGGTATTGTATTAAAACAACTGCCATATAGTCTAGGCCAATACTGGCAAGTAGGTATAAATAATTGGTCTGTTGCTTGGAAATATACGACACAAAATAGTATTGCTCAAGTTAAAACTATTAAATTTAATATAGGAAGAACTGGCAAAATTAATCCTATCATTGTTGTTTTGCCTGTGAAAATAGATGGAAAACAGATCCGTCATATTAGTATGGGTTCATTAACCCGTTGGCAAGCGATGAAAATTTTGCCTGAAGATGCAATACAAATATCATTATCTGGTCATGGGATCCCTAAATTTGACAAGATTGTTTGGCGAATTAAACAACGGAAAATGCTGTCGGTACCCGAACAAAAAAACTATCACCAATTAAGCTGTTTTCATTACTCAATCAGATGCGAAAGTCAGTTTGTTGCTCGTTTAGTTTGGTTGGCGAAACAGCTTAAGATGGAAGGGATCAATGAAAAAGGCTGGTTAGCTTTAATCAGAGCGGGGAAAATAACCAATTTAATGGATTGGGCTAGTTTAACATTGGAACAAATCAATGAAGTGGCAATGTTTAAAACGAATAAAGGAAAATTTATTTACCAACAATTTTTATCAGCGCAAAAACGCCCTTTTCCTGAATGGGTAAAAGGGTTAGGAGTACCTGTACCAGAAAAGTTTTTTAGCAAAATAACCTATTGGGATGATTTATTTTCTAAAGAAATAAATAGTGCTATCTTGTCGCGTAAACAACAAAAAAAATTAGTGCAATTTATTGAGAATAAAGATGTTAAACAGCTAGTAAAGGTTTTGGGCCAAATTAAAATAAATGGATTTTTTAATCAAAATTAGTCGAAGTAATAACATGCTGATTTAATTAGATATATGGAAATCTTAATCATTATTCTCATAATTAAATACAGGTAATCCTAATCGATAACGAATGGCGAGTAGACGTGCGGTTAAACCGGCTATTAAGGTAATGATAATAACCATATCTTTAGGTAATGGCGTATGTAGTATTAAGCCGATATAAAGCCATGCCGCAGCAAAAGAGATGCCAGCATATATCTCTTTTTGAAAAACAAGCGGGATTGTATTACATAGCATATCGCGCAGCACGCCACCGAAAACACCTGTTACTACGGCTGCAATAGCGGCGATGATATAACTATAATTCATATCAAGCGCTATTTGAGCGCCAATAATGGAAAAGACAATAAGACCAATGGCATCCAAAATTAAAAATAATCGTCGTAAATGTTTCATCATTGGCGCAATCCAGATAGTAATAACAGCGGCACAAGCAACAATAACAATATATTCAGGATGTTTAACCCAACCAAGAGGATAGTGTCCTAATAAGATATCGCGTACGGAACCACCACCAATTGCGGTTGCGGACTCAATAATAATAACGCCAAAAACATCCATTTTGCGACGACCAGCGGCTAAAGCACCTGTCATGGCTTCAGCTGTAATACCAATAATATAAAGTATGCTAAGTAACATAATGATTTTTTAGATATGACAAACCTTAAGGTTTAAAGTTGTATTATAAAAATAAAGTATTGACTAATATTTTTGTGGTGTTCACATAATTACACTATTTTTTATCGTCCACGACAAAAGAATGCGGATAATAAAATGACTTACCAAGAACAGCAAATTACTTTTGATAAACGCAATCACCAACTGACTAATATAAATGTATGGACATCAGATAGCCAGTGGATTGTTTTTGATATACGACCAAATAATGCCTCTTTTACTGGATTAACGATAGAAAAAGTTAATATTAAAACGCAACAACAAAAACAGATCTATTGCGCCAAAAATGGCGCATATGTTGGTGTTGCTACCGTAAGTAGTGAAAATCCACCTAGATATGCTTTTATTCATGGCCCAGAAGATCCAGACGAAAATTGGCATTATGATTTTCATCATCGTCGGGGGGTGATTGTCAGCGATATAAGAACTAATGTAGCCGAAAATATTGAAGCCATGTGCATTACGCCGCCTTTTTTAGCGGGCGCATTGAGAGGAGGCACTCATGTTCATGTATTTAGTCCAGATAATAGTAGGCTTAGTTTTACTTACAATGATCACGTGATGCATGAGTGTGATCCGGAGCTTGATTTGCGTAATGTGGCGATTGCGATCCCTTATCATGCCATTAATGTCGGAATTTTGGGTCACAAAAAACATCAACGTGAGTATAGTGGCCATTATTATTGTGTTGTGATCAGCGAAACAACGCCGAGACCAAAACCGGGTAGTGATGAAATCAGCCGTGCTTATGAAGAAGGTTGGATTGGTCAAAATGGGTATCAGAGAGCTAATGGGGAAAAGCAACGTTGGGCGATTGCATTTATTGGTGACACTTACTCACTAGATGGAAAAGTCGCAGCCGAAATTTTTATAGTTGATTTACCTGAATCTGCTGAGCAGTATGCTATTGCCGGTGATAAGCCAATCCAGGGTACCGAAACTAGCATGCCAGCACCACCTAAAGGGATTAAACAGCAGCGTTTAACTTATACTCATCAACTTAAGTATCCAGGGGTAGTTAATCAGCCGCGCCATTGGCTGCGCACTTCAGCAGATGGAAGTAAAATTGGTTTTTTAATGAAGGATGATAGGGGCATTGTACAATTTTGGTTGGTTTCTCCGGTTAGTGGCGCCATGGAGCAAATTACCCAGTCTGCATGGGATATTAAGTCAGCATTTAGTTGGGATAGTCAAGGTCGGTATGTGGCGTTTATTTGCGATAATAGCTTGATGTTATGTGAAATTCCTGGCGGAAAACTGATTCGTTTGACGGGGCGTAGTGATATGCCACCCTTAGGTGATGCAGTGGTTATTTCTCCGGATGACAGCAATATAGCTTATTTGCGTAATATTGATGGCTATCAACAAATTTTTATTGTTGCGACCGGGATTGTTTGATTTGAATTAGCACTATTTTGTTATCCAATTGAGTTATGTCTTACTGCCATATAGTGAGTTTAGCTTATGTTAATCGAGGGATATCTCGCTTTCTATTCTTAATAACTAATTGATAAAAATTGTATTTATGCAAATAAATACACTAAGTTTATACAACAGAGTATATTCTTTGTTTATTATAAAAATTATTTTTTTATGTGATATCCCGTAGCACTATTAATCATCAGAAATGATAAGTTGCACTTAACATAATATCATGGGTCCTAACTTGAGTTTTTGAATTAGTTTTTACGCCTTCTAAATTGAAATAATCTACTTCAGCCTGGCCAGCATCCAGATACTTATAGCTAAGGTCGAATGAAAAATCTTGATTAACCATATATTTGATACCTGCGCCAGCACTCCAGGCAAAGTTATTGGTGGCATGAGAACGTGTTTGGAGAGTTTCGGTGCTAATTCCCCCTCCGGATATACCCAGCGTTGCTATTGGAGATGTTTTTTGGCTTATATAAGCATAACCTAAGCCAGCAGAGAGATAAGGAGTGAAATCAGATGGATTTTTAAAATCATAATAAGCGTTAAACATTAATGTATTTGCTTCTATTTGATTTTTTAATTGTGCTTCTAAAAAAAAACACGGCATTTTCTTGAGATTTTGAATAATTATAATCAGCCTTTGCCCGGCTAGTAAAGTCTAATTCAGCTCTAACGGGAAGTTTAAAATTATCATATAAAATCATAGCCTAAAGCGAGGCCAGTACCTAATACGGCAGTTCTATGGTTGTCCCCTTTTTGTTTCTCAGCAAGGTTGGTTGATAAATCGTTAAGTGGATAAAATTGGCCTGACATTTGTAGAATCGATGCACCCATTTTTGCACTGATATAAACACCATTTTTACTTTCATTTGCCAACACAGGAGATGGAATGATGCTGATAGTAATTAAAGCCATAAGTGTTTTTTTCATTATTTATTTCTCAAGTTAATAAAATAAAAAAGTTGTTTCAATCTAATAAAATAATGGTAGCTCATATGTTGAAAATTGGTATAAATAATGATTGGATAAAATATGTTTAGGTTTCCTTTAATATAATTCGGCTATTAAATTAAAGTCGGCTATGAGTGCTGATTTTAATAATGCAAGCTTTTACTTATTGATAAATATAAAAAACTTCTATCACAACTAATTGAATATTTATTTTACCTATTTTATTAATTTCAGTATTTAAAGTCAGGTTAATTTTCTGCTTAAAAATTAAGTGTGGCAGTTATGGAATCAATGTTAATTTTTTGCTGATATTTGCTGAGTGGCATTTGCGACTTGATCATTTTCCCAATTTTGAACGCGTTCTTTTGGGGAGGGGAGCGATACAACTTTTTCAATCTGAAAATAATCATATGGTAGTAAAACGGTATCAAGTAGCGCAGAAAAAGGTAAATCAATCATGGCAAGCGGTTTTATCACCCAGCCGGTATCGCTATCTTTAAGTATTCGGCTATCGGCTTTGGTGCCTGAATAGTAACCTTGATGAGGTCCAACATGGGTCATAATACTTGAGCAGCCGCTTAACAGTATCAGGCAACTGAAAATATTTAAACAGATAGTATAGATAACGAGGATTAATCTTGTCATTAAAGGTATAAGCCTAGCTTCTCCAAGCGAATATGAAATTTTAATGATAAACATTAATGGTAAAAATACCAGCATGTGAATAGAAATAAACCTTTTTAACCATTATTTTCTGTTGTATGTCCAAGATAAAGCACAGTTAATAGAAAATGGGTTGCAGAAAAGTTTATTTTCCTTTGCAATGGATGATTGGTTTAAAGAAATTGATTAACAATTTCTATATTTCTTTAGGGTTAGTCCATTCTTTGTTTTTTAAAATATGGCAGATAAGGATACTCTTTGCGGTTGAAATTTGATTAATCGGTAAAGAGAAGGATAATAATAAATGTTAAGCATGTTTAGCTTTTCTTGATAACTTATCCAGTGAATCGTTTTTTCCATCTTTTTTATAACGTGTTTGTAGATTTAAACGTCAGCATCTAACAACATCAAGTACAGTATTAACTTTAATGCTTCTTATTCTGTCAACCTTGATAGCTGGATTATTAATAAAATGATTAGATTATAATTTTAATTAAATTGAAAAATAATTGTTCGAAATAGTGGTAAAAATATCAATTTATTATTTAATTAACAGAACACTGAATATGTTGTAATAGTTACGGTGTTAAAGAGCTCGGAAAATAGATCATTTCATTTAGCAATACCCTTGAATATGATCCCGTTAACTTTACAATTCAAAGTCCTCGTTATTATTTTATCACCTCTTATCTTGTATATGATAAGAGGTTTTTTTATCATAGATAGAATTATATTGTTTAGTATATTTAATAAAGCTATTTAACTTATGCTATTGATAGGCAATTTCAATTTCATCCGCTAAAATCGCGATTCCTTGTTCTATTTTTTCCAGTGGTAGAATATAGTTCATTCGCATGCATTGATGCGAATGAGGCCATTGTCCATTAAGTCCTGGGAAAAAATAATCCCCCGGCACCATTAATACACCGCGTTTTTTAAGACGTGAATAAAGTGTTTGACTATTGATCGGTAAATTTTTAAACCAAAGCCATAGAAATATTGCGCCTTCGGGCTTATGGATCAGACAGCGACTCTCGGGTATATAACGGCGAATAATTTTTACGGTTTCAGTAACGCGTTGTTGATAAAAAGGTTTTATTACAGTTTGTGAAAGTCTCAATAGATCATTACGTTTAAGGATCGCTAGCATTAATGCTGGGCCTATACTACCAGGGGATAAGCTAATGATGCCATTCATGTTACTGATAGCGGTGATAATAGATTCGTTTGCAATAATAATACCGCAGCGACAGCCAGGTAATCCTAATTTAGATAAGCTCATAGATAGAATAATATTTTCATTCCAGATTGGTGTTGCTTGATTAAAAATAATACCTGGAAAAGGAATACCATAAGCACTATCAATTAAAAGAGGAATAGCATGCTGTTTGGCCAAAGCATCTAATTGCATCATTTCTTCATCGGTAATGACATTTCCAGTCGGATTGGTGGGTCTGGAAACGCAAATAACACCAATATCATCGGTTATTGTTAGCGATTCAAAATTAATTCGATATTTAAATTGACCACTAGGCAGGATGTCAATTTGCGGTTTATTGGCAACAAAAATATCATCATCAAGTCCAGTATCGGCATAACCTACATATTCTGGTGTTAAAGGGAAAAGAACTTTCCGTTTAATTCCTTGTTCACAACGGCCTGCTAGGATATTAAATAGATAAAAAAAAGCGCTCTGACTGCCATTAGTCAATGCGATATTTTTAGCGCTGATATTCCAGCCTACTTGCTCATTTAACGTATTTGCTAATACTTCCAGCATGGCATCTTTTCCTTGCGGGCCATCATAGTTGCATAATGCTTCATTGAGCTGGCCATTTTTAGCCATATCTATCAATAATTGCTGAAAATATTGATCCATTTCAGGAATGTACGCTGGGTTACCACCACCAAGCATAATGACGTTAGGTGTGCGTAAGCCCTCATTTAGATCTTTCATTAAAAGAGAGATACTCGATGAACTGGAAAATTTTTTACCAAATTGTGAATGTATCATGCTTTTCTTCATAACTGTGCAAATGACTAGTAAACAAACCAGCACAATATTCTGTTATTATTAATAGAATAATGGGTTGGTTAACAAATTAATGCCGAATATTATAATTTTTTATATTTATGTGATTATAAATTTATCATAATGATATTTTTATTACTCGTTTTTTTTCTGCCGACAAATACAATTGCTTAAATGGTCGTTAACCATACCGGTTGCTTGCATAAATGCGTAACAGATGGTGCTACCAACAAATTTAAAGCCACGTTTTTTTAAAGCAAGAGAAAGATGATTAGAAATAACGGTATGAGTAGGTATTTCACTTTGATGTTGCCAATGATTGATTTGTGTTTTTCCATCGACAAATTGCCAGAGAAATTGACTAAAATCCTCACCTGATTGGATCATCGCTAAGTAAGCTTGGGCATTGGTAATAATAGCATTGATTTTCATGCGATTACGCACGATACGGGGTTCTTGCATTAGACGATCAACATCCTGCTGAGTCATTTTGGCAATTTTAACTGGATTAAAGTGGTAGAAACAGTCACGATAGCCAGCACGTTTTTTCAAAATAATATACCAAGAGAGTCCGGCTTGTTGTCCTTCAAGGCAAAGCATTTCGAATAATTTATGACTATCTTTTTCTGCTTTTCCCCACTCTTGATCATGATAGGCAATATATTCCTCATCGGCAGTTACCCAATGGCAACGTAGTGGTGTCATTACTTTATTACTCCTATTGTGAGGTATCGATCTATTATTCGATATTAATAAGTTTATGATAAGGATTTTAACAGTAGCACTATGACTTGCTGTGACAATAATAGTGGTAATTTTTCTTTAAGATATGGGGGGTATTAAATAGGCAATGCATTTTGATTGCGGAAAATAGCTATTTAAATCAATTGGGAAATAGGTAAATTGTCATTTATTTTACATTTTGTAAGGTTGGCAAAGCGTTATTTAAATAAGTCTTTGATACTTTGTTATTATGACCATTTTTATTGGTTAGTAAAAGAACATTGATTTTATCATTTAAATGTTAAAATTAACCATGTGTTAGCTAATTAACCTTTTTATATACAAAAGGTTATAATAAATACATCAACTGCGAAATTAGTAATTGATTATTTTAATCAAGATTATTTAATTTATTTTTTAGTTATTTTAATCTTTAATGAATGTAATTTGAGCTTGTTTAGCTAAAAACATTTTTTTAAATTGCCATTCAATAGCTGCCGTTGCTCCTTGTGCTTTCAGCTTATTTTTAACCATAAGCCAAAAATTGGCATTATCAGTATAAATAATAATTCTATGAGCATTAGCCAGTGCATAATAATAAACAGGAGAGGTTTGTTCAGCAGTGGCAGGAAAAAACGTTGAATATTGCCATTTTTGGCCACTATTAAAAGAAGCGTTGATCTTCTGAATATGACTAATATTTAACAGGGCAGAATGGTTAAATTCACGACTTTTTTTGTCAAGATCCATCAATGCTGGCTGTGGCCGTGAAGCGCAGCTGGTTAGCGTTAATAATGTCAGCATTAAAAATAATATTTTCATGTTAATCACATCTGTTTATTCAACTTTACTTTAACGGGGTGATTCATATTGAATCGTTTTACTGCAATATTTTATTCGACGCTAATAAACAAAGATTTGTTATATCACAACGTTATGTTAATTATCTTGAGAGAAAATAAGTAAGTAAATATCATATCTTACTATGTTAACGTATGGAAGCGAGTGTTTTTTGAGAAATGAGTTAGTGAAGTTGAATTTGTCCCTGTTAAGTATTAATAACAATAAAACATGGTATGAGTTTATTTGTAATAAAGTGAAATAAACATTGATTCTTTTGCCTCCTTTGATTCCAACTAATTGACTATTCTGAAGAAGTTTCATAATAGATGATAATAACGGTTTTTATTATTCCATGATGTGAATAATAAAAGCTAGCCAGCAGCACATAGTGATGTAATTAATAGATTGAATAACTAATATCGTTAAATTTTTTGGCTTGAAATAGTATTTTTTATATTAAGAACAATCTTATTACATTATTTTCTTAAATTGAAATTGCCTTTGTTTATTGTATTAAAGATTATTTTTTACTGACTCTAATTTAGTCATTATCATGACTATTCATTTATTATTCTATTTTTATTTATTTTTTAAATAGTTATTTATCGCTATTATTTTTAACAAAAAATTAACATAATTTTTTGAAAGAATATATAATAAGAAATCTATTGTAATTTATGTAATTTTTAAGGTAAGGATTAATGAAAGTATCGGCTAATGTTTTTAATCATAATTATATTTCAGTTGATGATAAAGTTAGTAATAAAAACAGACTGTTAAAAAATAATGACGAAAACATGGTGACTAACATACAGCCAGTGGCTGGTAATTTTGCTGAAAAAAATGCTAATGTTAATAGTCTTGATTCGGTAATAAATCATAACATTATTAAAGAGAGAGAAATTAGACAGGCAAGTTTACCAGAGTACCATAACTCAATTAAAGTTGATAAGCTGATAAATTTAATTATAAAAATAATAAATAATATTAATAAGCAAATCGATATCAAAAATACTAATGAATATATTGAATTAAATACACAAATTTATAAATTAAGAAAAAAAATATCAAATGATAAAATATTAGCTTCGGGATTAGAAGACCAAATTAATGTTAATAATTTATTAAAAAAAGAGATACAAGCACATGAGTATGATTTGGCGATCTATTCTAGAATTTTAATTTTAGCACAAGAATCGACAACGATAAATCAAATATATAATATGGGATATCAAATAAACTCAGAGCCTCTATCTAGTATAAAGGGTAAAATATATGAAATTTCGAATATTATTTTATCATTTATTGATATAAATGAAAATGAAAGCGAAGAAAATATTAATAACCAAAAAGAATCATTGATCAAAAAGTTAGATAATTTTCTTATATCAATAGATTCTTCACATTTATTAGTTGAAAATCAATTTTTAAATACTGTGGAAAATGATATTAACAATAAACTTAATAATATATCATCTACACCTATTAGATTTGAGTTAAATAAAATTTATCAAGAAGTAATTAATTCTTATTTTGATAAAATTGATATTAATGATCAAACGGAACTGTTAGTAAATATTCACAAAATAAATATTCTTACTCGGCTATTTAATGAAAAATATAGTTTTAATAAAAATAGTGATAAACCTAATTTGCCAATTGAAGTTATCAGTGTTTATGCATTATGGTTAGTTTATTCTATCTATGAAACTGATCAACATGCTTTTGGTGATTTAACGATAGAAGATATTGTTAAGACAGAGATAATATATAGTTATACGGATGATAATGATAACATTATATCTGATACTTTTAATATTTTTGAATATTTAACCCGACATATTGAAGAAATTAACTCACCTTTGATGAATAAAAAGAATATTAACATAAAATTCCCAACAGAATTTAGTCCTGTACTGATTAATTATTTGAATGAGGAAGCAATAAATTTAAAGAATCAAATTGATATGTTAAAAAATATTGATTTATTAAAAGAAGAAAAAGATAAGTTACTAGAAAAAATGCCACATTTGGAAAATTATTTAGCCAAATATTTAGCACAACAAAGCAAAATTTGTAATGTTGATAATACTTCTTTAAATGATTTGGTAAAACTCCGCTATAAATCTGAATCATATAACCCAGAAATAGAAAGTGCTCAAAAGTATTTTTATCCACCTATAGAAAAAATGTACACTGTGCGGGATATTTTATTAGGCCGTGAGCGTAAGTGGTTATCGGAAAACCTAAATTATAAATTAGATGAAGTACTAGGCGCGTTATATCCTGATCAATATACAAAAGAACTTATCAATAAAATAAATTCTGCTGATATTCAAAATAGTTATATTGCTGAAATGGAAAAAATTAAAAAAAATGAGGAGATAAAAAAGGCCTTTTATGACTATTTAGAGCATGTATTAACCACTTATGGTAAAAAGGACGCTTTATACTATTTAGTGGAAAATAGTCCGGGATTGTTAGTGTTTTCTGATTGGGATCGCGGGCCTGTTACTGGCATTGATAAAACGGCTAACAGCATTGAAGCGGACCACACACCTATTGCCGTGATATCCGTTTTTACCGGTGAATGTCTTCATTATCCCTCATTTCGTGATTTTAAGCGCGCGATTTCTGCAAGTGAAAAATTAAAATCATGGGTAAAATTCCATTTTAATAATTACAGTGAGCTTAATCCTTTAGAGCTTAAATTAAAAAGAGAAAATACAGACTACTCTTTTATATTTGAATCTATTATCGATTTTAATATAAAAAAAGCCGATATATTAATCAAATCGCACACTGAAGCGTTACTTATTGAACTATTTAGTCGCTTAGAAGATATAATAGTCCCTTATACTTTTTTTTCATTTTTAATGGGCAATTTAACTGGAATGGTATACGGAAGTATTTTGGCTGCAACACCTTCATTTCTAAAAGCATCAATGAGTGATCAGGAAGAGGAATATAAAAATTATCTAAAAGAAGGGATAATGAATATTGCTGCTGAAATTCTCGGTGTTGCTATTTCAGAGGTTATGACTAAATCCCTAGCGAAAGCCGTTAAATTTTATTCAAAATTTAAATTTAAAAGAAGAGTAATTAATTATGATCAAATGGAGATGATAAAATTAACTCAAGATTTTCAAAAAGGTCATTTTGATATGAAGATTACTTTGTCACCTGAGAAAAACGAAAATCGATTTTTATTAAAAATTGGAGAAAAATTCAACCCAAATAATCTGACCGCTGATATTCCGGCAGAAAAGTATTTAACTGAATTACATTCGAATCCCTCTATTGCTAAAAAGATTGATGATCTAATTACAGAAGATGATTCATCAATAACTGCTATTGCGAAATATATGCGCGATCATGACATGACAGATATTAGATATCGAGGGGTATCTATCTGGAATAATGAACTAGATGAAAGTCCTATGAATCATTTGACTGTAGTTGGCAAAAAAGACAATAAGGAATATGTTTTTGACTTAACTGCTCATCGTTTTAAAAATATTGACAACTCATCCTTAGATGGCCCACTTATTTTAGAAGAATCAATATGGGAAAAAAGATACCGTGAAGCTTTCCCTAAAAAATTAATTAAATATAAAGATTTTGCTGGTGAGCAAATGGCTGTAGCAAATTTTAGATTATATTTCAATCAATCTGCTATTGATATTATTGACGTTATTGAAGGTACTAAAACATTAAACTCACCTGATTGGTATATAAAAGTACTAACAGCAAAGACTGATATTAATCCTACAATTAATTATACAATTAATAAAAATCCACTTCTCAATGTCGTTCATGCAATTGAACTTAATAATAAAACCTATAAAAATAATTGGGAATATATTAGCGATATATTATATCGTTCTCATAAGATAGATGAACAATGTAAGGAGCCATTAATACGTGGATTATCAACAATAGCGCGAGATTCAAATGCTAAAAATATCTTTGATCCATCGATGCGTATATTGCGTAGTTACCGGCAAGTTAGAAGCATGAATGAATTAATACAAGCTAAAGCTGGAGAAATTTTATTTTTTTATACCGAAGAGGAAAAATTGGTTCATATGCTGGTAAGTTTGGGAAATGGCCTATTTAGTGGTAATAATAATAGTAAATTAGGTGGTTATCTCAATAATAGTAATAGCATTATTATGGCAGAACAGATTGGTAACTTTGTCAGTGATAAGATAGAGCGATATTCTCCAGAATTAGGTAAATTAAAGGTATATGCAGCCCAGCCATATGGCAGCGGATTACCCCAAAACACGATTAAAGACATTGCTCAGGAAGCCTTGAAAAAAGAACCAATTGAATCAGAGTTATTGGAGTTTATGACTCGAATTTTAAGCGATTCTCAAGAGTTGACATTTGAACAAGCAGCCGTCTTTCAAGAAGATTTGCGGGCAATCTTAACGGCAGACAATAATAAAACGAGTATTAGTAGCTTGTTAACAAATATAAAAAAAATAGACAATGTTACACAATTATCGGCATTGCTAGCTGGTCGATTGGTATTTTTTTATAACTCGGATTACAGTTTAAAAAGTATGATGATAAGCTTAGGAGAAGGGAAATTTTTTATTAGTCAAGGTGATCACATAGGTTTAGTGACAAAGCAATTGCATGATATTGTTTCAGTAGATCAATTTGCCCGCGTTGCGGGTGGTAGATTTAACTATACAAATATTGTTACTGGGACAATTAATTTACAACGTATGCGGCAAAAGACGCTACTAGGTCAGAATTCAGTTTTCAATTTAGAGGGCAATAAATTATTTATTAAGCCGCAGGGAAGACCTTCAATTATAAATTATATGGATTCTACCGATTTAAGTAATATTATTGAAGGCTTAGCAATAGAACTATATGGCCTTAATAATTGGCAAAAAGTAGAAACCATTGAGTTACAATCTTTTTTCGGTGGATTTGGTTCAATTCCTTCCGGTCAAGTGATAGCACATAAATAAGATAAAACAGTAATAGTACATGCTTTTTCCTCTGAAAATGGTTTTGTGAAAAAAAATTATGAATCAGCACCAACACCTAAAGTATATGAAGCTGATGTTTATCTTAGTGATGATGATTTAAAGTTAGCCATAGAGCAAAGTCTGGCAAATAGCGAGTTTTGGAAACAATTAATACTATTATTTGAAAACTCAGATAAATTAATAGATAGAATAAACGATAGCTAATTTGGATTGAAAGATGTATCAGGACATCTTGTTTTTGATATGGCAAAATTAATTTTAAAAAAAATGGACTTAGAAGATTTTTTATCTTCGCATCCAGAATATTATGGATTTAATGGTAAGGAATTTAATGATATTTTTAGGAGATTAAAAAAGATACTTGATTCTACAGAAGTTACCAATTCAGACCAATTTGCTGAATTTATGATGAACCTTATTTCGTTTAATAAATATTCATACTCTATAGCAGATAAGTTTCTTAGCTCAAATCTATTAGCAGTTGAATCTATAAATAAAGCCTTAGAAAATGATTCGTTAAAATAATATTGAATTATTTTAATCGATACTTCGGTTATATCATTTTTTACTTTTAATATGAATTAGGGGGTTTTCATGATTGAAAATTATCTACCTAAAAAAATGTCACAATATTATTATAAGGTAGTGGCTCAGCTTAATTATAATAAAAGAGGGAGTGAAGTCACAAGAAATACTAAACAATCTTATGATTCCTTTGAAGCTAGTCAACAAATATTAAATTCTATAATAGCAAATAATAACCCTCGTTTACGGTTTCAAAATAATGAAATAACTTATTCATTTACATCTTCTGATGATAGTGATGAAATTAATGAATTAACGCATGAACAAAGAATACAGGTAAAAGAATCTTTAGATGCCTGGTCTGATGTCATTAATATAAAATTCATTGAGGTAGATAAAAATACCGCGAGTACTCTTAGATTTTTTCCTAGTATGAACTTACAGGATGGGAAATTTTCTTATTTATCAAATCAAGATATGAATTTAGATAGCATACCCTGTTTTTTTAACATACAGACACATCGTCATATATTACAACCTGAAAAGGGTATTTATGGTCGAATGGTATTAGTCCATCAAATTGGCCATGCGCTCGGTTTAACTCATCCTGGAAATTATACTAATATCGTTTCTGATATTGAATCACCGCAATATTTGCAATGGAAGCATGAACGAGAATCTTATTGGAATAAAGCTAATTATCTAGAAGATTCGCTTAAATATACGGTTATGAGTAATTGGAGTGAAAAATATACTAATGCTGATTTTGGCGGTGCTTATCCATATACCCCGCTTATAGATGATATATATGCTGTACAGCAATTATATGGTGCTAACATGGCAGCCAGAAAAGGGGATACTATATATGGATTTAATGCTAATGCGGATAAAAATTATTATTTAATAAATGAAGATGATAAAGGTAATATTTTCACGGTATGGGATGCTGATGGTAATGACACCTTTGATTTTGCTGGTTATTATCAAGATCAACAGATAAATTTGAATCCGGGTTCATTTTCTAATGTTGGTGGTTTAAAAGGAAATATATCAATAGCCAAAGAAGTCATTATTGAAAATGCGATTGGTGGTCGAGGAAATGATATCATTATCGGCAATGAATTTAATAATATTATCAATGGTGGAGCAGGAAGTGATATTATTTATGGCGGATTGGGACAAGATATACTTTGGGGTGGAAATAATGTAGATCCAACCAAATTTAGTGAAAATATAGCCGCGATTCATTCTTATGTTCTCTTTACTCCTCCCTATCAAGAGTCTCAACAATCTGAACATATAGTGAAAACGAATAATCTGAAGAAATTGCTTGCTACTTCCTTAGAAAATGAAACGCTTTCTTCTGATGTTTTTGTTTATACTGCTTTTGAAGAGTCATTACCTACCTCGCCTGATATGATAATGGACTTTCGCACTAACAGAGATAAAATTGATTTGTCGGCGATCAATGCCAGTCATAATATTGCTAACAATGGTAAAAATTTTATTCATTTTGGGGTCGGATTTCACGGTGTTCCTGGAGAAACCGTCATATCTTATAGCAATAAAGACCATTTTTATCGTATCAGTATCAATGCTGATGATGATTTTGAACCAGATTTTGTTATTAAAGTTGCCGGTAAAATTGTAGCGGACACTGATTTTATTTTATAAATAGTTTTGCCTAATTATATGAAGATGGTAGAGCAAAAGTTTTATAATAAGCCAAATTGAAAATATCTTTTGGCGGTTAACTGTTGTGTTAATTTTTAATGTAAATAGTTAACTAGTGATGGGATTAATGCAACAGCAAACTTAAAATTACTAAAGATTTATGAAGCTATTTTCCGCGTAAAACAACATCAATGTGTAATCGGTGCTGCATATCTGTTCGCCAAAGGGTATACTGAACCACTTTTTTAAAATCACAATCTATCTATCGCGCGAATCTAAACATGCAAAAGTTCGATACCAAAACCTTTCAGGGATTGATCCTAACATTACAGGATTACTGGGCGCGTCAAGGCTGCACCATTGTTCAACCATTGGATATGGAAGTTGGTGCCGGGACGTCGCATCCGATAACTTGCTTGCGAGCACTAGGCCCGGAGCCGATTGCTGCCGCTTATGTGCAACCCTCTCGTCGGCCAACTGATGGACGTTATGGTGAAAATCCTAATCGTCTTCAGCACTATTATCAATTTCAAGTCATTATTAAACCCTCACCAGATAATATTCAAGAGCTATATCTTGGTTCATTACAAGCATTGGGGTTAGATCCTACAATTCATGATATTCGCTTTGTTGAAGATAACTGGGAAAATCCAACTTTAGGAGCCTGGGGACTTGGTTGGGAAGTTTGGCTAAATGGGATGGAAGTCACCCAGTTTACCTATTTTCAGCAAGTCGGTGGTTTAGAGTGCAAACCCGTTACCGGAGAGATCACCTACGGTCTTGAGCGTTTGGCTATGTATATTCAAGGCGTTGATAGTGTTTATGATCTACTCTGGTCTGATGGCCCGTTAGGAAAAACAACCTATGGTGATATTTATCTTCAAAATGAAGTTGAGCAGTCGGCTTATAATTTTGAATATGCTAATGTTGATTTCCTATTCAAATGTTTTGAAGAGTATGAAAAAGAAGCACAATATTTATTATCGCTAGATACGCCACTGCCTTTACCCGCTTATGAGCGTATTTTAAAAGCTGCCCATACATTTAATTTATTAGATGCCCGTAAAGCGATTTCAGTTACTGAACGGCAACGTTATATTTTACGTATTCGCACCTTAACTAAAGGGGTTGCAGCAGCTTATTATGCTGCTCGCGAAGCACTGGGTTTTCCAATCTGTAAAAATAAGAACTAAGAGGCTGTCATTATGCAACAGACTTTCCTGGTGGAAATCGGCACAGAAGAGTTACCGCCGAAGGCTCTTCGTTCGTTAGCTGAATCATTTGCGGCAAATTTTAAACATCAATTAGCGCAGGCTGAGCTGCCGCATGGTGAAGTGCTTTGGTATGCTTCCCCTCGCCGTTTAGCATTAAAAGTAACCGACTTGGCCGCCTATCAAGCTGATCGTGAAGTTGAGAAGCGTGGCCCAGCAATTAGTCAGGCTTTTGATGCTAGCGGTAAGCCCACTAAGGCCGCTGAAGGTTGGGCGCGAGGTTGTGGAATTAGCGTTGAGCAGGCAGAACGTTTGGTCACTGATAAAGGGGAGTGGTTATTTTATCGCGCAACTAGCAAAGGTCGCGCGGCACAAGCGTTGCTTGTCGATATGGTAGCTAACGCACTGAGCCAGTTACCGATCCCGAAACTAATGCGCTGGGGAGATAAGGAAACCCAATTTGTCCGTCCAGTTCATACTTTAATCATGTTATTTGGTGATCAACTGCTCGAAGGTGAAGTATTGGGTGTTCACAGTGGTCGCGTGATCCGTGGCCATCGGTTCATGGGTGAAGCTGAACTGACTATTGATTCAGCTGAACAATACCCGGCGATCTTACGTGAACGTGGTAAAGTTATTGCTGATTATGCAGAGCGTAAGGCTTTCATCAAGCATCAGGCAAATAAGGTAGCACAGCAATTAGGTGGTATTGCTGAATTGTCTGATAGTTTACTAGAAGAAGTAACATCCTTGGTTGAATGGCCAGTTGTATTAAACGCAAAATTTGAACAGAAATTTTTGTCAGTACCGGCGGAAGCTTTGGTCCATACGATGAAAAGCGATCAAAAATACTTTCCAGTTTATGATCAGGTTGGCAATTTAATGGCCAATTTTATTTTTGTTGCCAATATTGAATCTTCTGAGCCACAGCAAATCATTGCCGGTAATGAAAAGGTGATCCGTCCACGTCTGGCAGATGCTGAATTTTTCTTTAAAACCGATTGTAAAAAGCGTTTAGAAGAATATTTACCTCGATTGGCAACAGTTTTATTCCAAAAACAGCTGGGTACATTGCGCGATAAAACCGATCGTTTAGAAGTGTTAGCCGGCTGGATCGCGGCTAAAATTGGTGCTGATGTTAATCATGCTACTCGTGCGGGTCTGTTGTCCAAATGTGATTTGATGACCAATATGGTGTTCGAATTTACTGACACACAAGGTATTATGGGGATGCATTATGCTCGTCGAAATGGTGAAGCTGAAGATGTAGCGCTAGCAATCAAAGAGCAGTATCAACCTCGTTTTGCTGGTGACCAATTACCCAATAATCGTGTTGCGGTTACCTTAGCACTGGCCGATAAAATGGATACCCTGGTAGGTATTTTTGGCATTGGCCAACCACCTAAAGGTGATAAAGATCCTTTTGCATTACGTCGCGCGGCGCTTGGCGTATTACGTATTATTGTTGAAAAGGGATACGATCTAGATTTATTAGAGTTAACGCAGCAGACGGCTCAGCTATATGGTAATAAGCTAACTAATAAAAATGTTATCGATGACGTGGTCGAGTTTATGTTGGGGCGTTTTCGTGCCTGGTATCAAGAGCAAGGATATCGTATTGATACTATCCAGGCTGTTCTAGCTCGCCGGCCAACTAAACCGGCCGATTTTGATGCCCGCGTGAAAGCTGTTACCCATTTTCGGACTTTGGAAGCGGCTGAAGCACTGGCGGCGGCTAATAAACGGGTTGCCAATATTCTGAATAAGTCAGATGAGAAATTGAATGACAATGTTGCCGCTAGCGTGTTAAAAGCACCCGAAGAGGTCACCTTAGCGGCTCATCTAGTTGTATTACAAGATAAATTAGCACCATTATTTGCTGATGGACAATACCAGAGCGCATTAATCGAATTGGCTTCACTGCGTGAGATTATCAATGCTTTCTTTGATAATGTAATGGTGATGGATGCTGATCAAATAGTAAGGATCAATCGTTTGACCTTGCTGAGTCAGTTGCGTGATCTGTTTTTACAGGTAGCCGATATCTCGTTATTACAATAATTTATTCATCGATTAAAAATCCCTTGAATTAATCTTCAAGGGATTTTTATTTATAATTAATCTTTGTCTTTACTAGAAAGAAAAATAGTTATATTACTAATATTATGACTGCATTAAAAAATTGTATTTTTAACAGCGATAAATAAATTTTTATCATTGCTAATGATAGTTTTATATTAATTAGTAAAATAAACAGATCTATCACATAATATTTTTAGAAAGATCGATTTCAATATTGTTATTAGCATTTCGTTTATGGGGTAATACAAAGCTAAAATCAAGAAGTTTACTAGATTTTATCTTTGTTAAATCGTATTTTGCTGAAGTTAATATAAACTGATTGACAACATATGCGTTATTTGCCTTTATGTTGACTTTTTGGTTATGATCGATGATTCCGCTATTGTAAAATGTTCCATCTTTTATTTCATAAAGACCAGTTTTGCTTTCTATTTCAGATTGATTATTAATAATGGCATTATCGCCAAATACTTCGACTAATCCTGTATTTTTTATCTTACCATTATTATTAAATTTTCCATCTCTGATAAGAAAATGACTATTTTTACCTTTTATTTTTGCTTGATTGTCAATACTTGCATTGATTCCAGTAACGACTAATATTTCAGTATTATTTATGGTACCGTTATTATAAAATTCTCCATTGATTATTTCATAGTGACTATTTTTATTGCTGAAAAGGGTACCAGAATTATTAAATATGCCATTTTTTATTGTAAAATGACTATGCTTACTATTTATTGCTGAATGGTCGTCAATGGTTAATTTTGCATTTTTAGCTAGGATTATATTTTGTAGGATATCGTCAGTAATATTAATAAATTTTGTCGCATTAATATTATTTATAGTAGTAAAAATATTGCTAATAACAGGCGTATCATGAACTGCAATGGTAATATCATTGACATTTAATTGGCTGGATTCTAAATGGATTGATTTTGCTAATAATTGTATTGTCTTAGCATCGGTAAAATTACCTGGTTTGATATTTTTAAAATGAATGTGTTTTCCTCTTATATTATTAGTTAAATAGCTAGAGGGAATATTATTCTCAAATGGGTAAGTAATTAAACTGACACGATCGACATTATTGAAACTGCAGTGTTCACTACAATTAATACCATTGGGATTAGCAATAATTAAATGAGGTTTATTATTGCCTAAAATTGCAATATTACCATTGATATTGGATTTTTCTGCTGAAATCACTTCAGTAATAATAAGGTTGGCTGGGTTTTCAGTGGCATTATTAATTTTTATGCCATGTTCACTAATATTAAATTTGTCATATTTATTATGAGAAATTTTAAACTGCCCCTAAGAAACTGCTGGTAATATATTAATCGTTAACGGCTTATCGGTAGAATTTAAATTAATTTTTCCATTAGAACTAACAATTTCAGTGGCTTGTTTTGATGGTATAGAATTATTATTTATTCCAGATAATTCAGACGCAAATATATCCCTAGAAAATGATATTGATATCATTAATGCTAATAAAGCTAATTTATGGTTATTGTTTTTTGATAAATTCATGCTATATCCTTATAAAATAAATGATTTGCTATCTATAAATTTTTGATTAATTTATTTTAACTTTTTTAAAAAGACAATTAATTTTTTTTAAACTTATTATTTCATATAGAATTTATAATATCTTTAATGTGTTATTAATATGATTAAATAATACTAATTGATATAAATTATAATCAAGGGTTGTCTTATATTATTGTTAATTATATTGTTGTCAAAATAAATCTTTAGTTATTTACTTACTTATTAAAAAGTAACTTGTTGATTTTTTTATCATCGTAATAGTAAATATTCACTAAAAAATTATTGACGACTTTATCGTGTCGCAGTAAGATGCACACCGTTTTCGGCGAGTAGCGCAGCCTGGTAGCGCAACTGGTTTGGGACCAGTGGGTCGGAGGTTCGAATCCTCTCTCGCCGACCAAATTTCCTAGCCCTGCTTTTAGTAGAATTTTTCCTTTCTGCCTATTTAATCATACCTACTGATTCTATAACTTAATTTATTATCAGACTGAATACATTAGAGATAAAGTCTCAATGTATTTTTTCTGAATTTATTCAATAAGTATGATAATTAATTTTACTCTTCTGGTCTTTTGTTTAATAAAGAATAAAATAGTTGCTAATTTTTGATATTTTTATTTTTATAAAAAAATTAATTTTATCTTTTTGTTATCTATCAGTGAAGGGAATTCACGTTTTTAATTCATAGCGAAGGAATGCTGATGAAAAAGTATCTATGTTTCTTATTATTGGCTATTTATGGTCACGGTTATGCACGAGTTGGTGTTGGCAAATTATCCTTAAAAGAGGCAAAACAAGAGATCACACAACAGCAACCGGTCGCTATTCCAATTAACTTACAACATATTAATAAAAATAAAATTTATCCCATTGAATCTCCTTGTTTGAATGTTAATTTTGTATTTTTTAATGGTCAGGAATTATTTGCTATATCACTACAGAAAAAATTATCTACCTTAGCAGATAATATTATTGGTCAATGTCTAGGTGATGAGGGGATAAAAATTTTTCTCACCAAAGTGAATCAAATATTTATTGATTCTGGCTATGTAA
This sequence comes from Arsenophonus endosymbiont of Apis mellifera, assembly GCF_903968575.1. Classification (NCBI taxonomy): domain Bacteria; kingdom Pseudomonadati; phylum Pseudomonadota; class Gammaproteobacteria; order Enterobacterales; family Morganellaceae; genus Arsenophonus; species Arsenophonus endosymbiont of Apis mellifera. The sequence goes on from NZ_CAJCFU010000071.1 coordinate 41,840, forward strand.
CGACAAAAATTTCGCTACCGGAACAAAGTTTCATTTATGGCATTTTACGCATTGAACTGATCCCGGGTCTTATTTCTGATATTCGTTACGCTGATACAGGTAAAAGCCACTATTCTCTGCGTACTGCTTTTCCGCAAACAACCATTCTTAATGTTCGCGACATTGAGCAAGGATTAGAAAATTTACAGAACTCGCCTTCAACCCAACCAAAAATTACTGTTGATGATGATCCTAATACAGCTAATAGTAGTATCTTAACCATTAATCGACAGAAAAAACGGGCTATTCGCGGCCGACTTTCTGTTGATAATAGTGGTCTTAAAGATTATGCCAATTTAATGATTGATAATATGTTACTGTTTGATAACCCTACACTATTAAATGATTTTTTCTATTTTTATATTAGTCGTGATTTAGATACCGACCATAGTCGTGGGGTTAAAATTGGGACATTCTTTTACTCACTACCTTTTCGGAACTGGCAGTTTAATTTATCAGGTAATTATCAAGATCAATATTCTGCCAATGGTATCAAAACATCGGTCGGTAATTTGTACAAAAGTAGTCGTTCTAAATCATTAACTGCGCAAGCTCAATACTTGATTAAGCGACGTTATGATAGTAAGACTTACTTGAATTTTGGCACTAGTATTGCGACCAATAATGGCTACTTTGCTGGCCAAGAAATGAGTGTTCATAAGCGTAGGGCAACTTATTGGAATGTTGGTCTGAAGCATCAACAATATCTACCACGAGGTGAGCTCAATCTGGCAATGGAATATAAGCAAGGCGCTAATTGGTTTGGTGCCATGCCTTCGCCGGCAACGGATTTAAAAAGACCGCAAATTTTTAATTTTTCAGTTGCTATTAATCAACCCTGGCAAATAAGTAAACAAATTTTTCTTTATGAGGCAACAGCCGCTATGCAGTTAAGTCGTTCGCGACTGGATAGCTTATTAGAGGCTAAAAGCATCGGTGACAGCAGCAGCGTGCGTGGCGCAATGTTAACTAATATTATATCTGGTTCACAAAGTTTGCACATTAAGAATGAACTTAGTTGGTATACACCGTTGCCGGGCCATGTGCTCTATGCGACATTGGATTATGGTTCTGTTTCTGAAGATCGAGCGCGCTTTTGGCGTGATGAGTATTTAGTTGGTACATCGCTAGGACTAAAAGGCAGTTATAAACAATTGGGCTATACGATTTTCGTTGGTTTCCCACTAATAAATTCGTCAGATATTAAGCAAGATAATATGATTTCTGGTTTTCGTCTCACTTTTAGTTATTGATCACTTCTCAGGTATTTACTTTAAGTGGATACCTGCCTGATATTAATTTTCTATTTTTATGTTTCATCGTCAGTCATGAATTTATGATTTTCTGGCAAATCTTACCATAATCAAGCAATAATTGTTCATTAATTGACCAATTAGACATGCAGATGAAAATAGTTGTTAATCCTTATTTTGGTTGTATTTTTTAGAATTTATCACTAATAAATTGCAAATTATTTATTGTTTTATCCTATTTTTGTGAATTATAGGTTTTATCATTGTTTCTTGCTTGTTTAAAAAAACAGCAATAAAAGTATTGACGTGAGCGTCAACAATTGATTTATTGTTTAACGTCGATGATAAAAATATAACTAAATTACAATATCAGTGACACTATTTAATAAATTGCTTAAAAAATATAATAAAGTGACAACAGGGGAAGCACAATATGAAAATTTTTATGAAAAAAGCAGGGGTTTTATCTCTTAGTATCAGTTTGATTACATTAATTATTTCTACTAATGTACAGGCAAAAACTTTGGTTTATTGTTCAGAAGGCTCACCTGAAGGGTTTAATCCACAATTATTTGCATCAGGAACAACTTATGATGCTAGTTCTATCCCACTTTATAATCGACTGGTAGAGTTTAAATTGGGTACAACAGAGATAAAACCGGCATTAGCTGAACGCTGGCAAGTGAGTGATGATGGAAAAGTCTATACTTTCTATTTGCGCAAAGGTGTCAAATGGCATACTAGCAAAAACTTCAAACCAAGCCGCGAATTCAATGCTGATGATGTCATTTATACTTTTATGCGGCAAAAAGATGCAACTCATCCCTATCATAAAGTTTCTGGTGGCAGCTATGAATATTTTATTGGTATGGATATGGATAAAATCATCGATAAGATAGAAAAGATTGATGAACATACTGTGCGTTTTACACTTACTCGTTCTGAGGCACCCTTTTTAGCTGATATGGCAATGGATTTTGCTTCTATTTTATCTGCGGAATATGCCGAACAGATGATGAAAAAAGGTAAGCCGGAACAGGTTGATCTTGATCCGATTGGTACCGGGCCATTTCAATTAATTCAATATCAAAAAGATTCACGCATTCTTTATAAGGCCAATCGTGATTATTGGGGAGCTAAACCTAAAATTGATCGTTTAGTTTTTTCAATTACACCAGATGCTGCAGTACGCTATGCCAAGTTACAGAAAAATGAATGCCAGGTTATGGCATTCCCAAATCCAGCGGATCTTGAACGTATTAGGCAAAATAAACAAATCGTATTAATGGAACAACCGGGTCTTAATGTTGGCTATTTGGCCTTTAACACTGAAAAAAAGCCACTTGATAATGTAAAAGTCCGCCTGGCCCTAACAATGGCCGTCAATAAAGATGCCATTATTGAGGCAGTTTACCAAGGTGCAGGCCAGAAAGCGAAAACGCTTATTCCATCAACCATGTGGGGATATAACCAGGCAATTCACGATCACCCGTATGATCCACAGAAAGCAAAAGTGTTACTGAAAGAAGCGGGTATTGCGGAAGGTACCACTATCGATATTTGGGCAATGCCAGTACAGCGGCCTTATAACCCTAATGCTAGGCGTATGGCAGAGATGATCCAAGCCGATTGGGCAAAAGTGGGAATTAAAGCCAACATCGTTAGCTATGAATGGGGTGAATATCTAAAACGTGCCAAGAATGGAGAGCATCAAACGGTAATGATTGGTTGGACGGGGGATAATGGTGATCCAGATAACTTTTTCGCTACCTTATTTAGCTGTGCAGCTAAAGCAAAAAGTATCAATTACTCCAAATGGTGTAATAAAGATTATGAGGCTGTCATTCAGCCAGCGCGTGTAACATTTGATCATAATAAACGTATTGAATTGTATCGACAGGCTCAGGCTATTATGCATGAACAAGTCCCTGCTTTGATTATCGCTCACTCAACGGTATATAAGCCTATTCGTAAAGAAGTGACGGGTTTTGTGGTTGATCCGCTAGGCAAACATCATTTCGAAGTGGTTGATATTAAAAAATAAATTTAATTGTACTGAGTTGATTGTTAATTAATTACTCTATCGGGACTACTGATAGAGTAATAGTTGGCTTTGCTAGTTTTTCAATCAAATGAAATCAAACAACTTAAGTATATTAGTCAACATTTAACAGAGAAATCATCGAATGTGGCAATTTATATTTCGGCGTTTGGGTATTGTGATCCCTACGTTTATCGGTATTACCATACTGACTTTTGCGTTTATCCATATGATCCCAGGTGATCCCGTGACGATTATGGCTGGTGAACGCGGTTTAAGTCCGGAGCGTCATGCACAGATGATCTCACAATTAGGGTTGGATCAACCGTTATGGCAACAATATTTAAATTATGTTTATGATGTGTTGCGAGGCGATTTGGGGATTTCCTTAAAAAGTCGTTTGCCTGTTTGGCAAGAATTTTGGCCACGATTTATGGCAACCTTAGAATTGGGTATTTGTGCCATGATATTTGCGATTGCAGTGGGGATACCTATCGGCGTATTAGCAGCGGTTAAGCGTGGTTCTGTTTTCGATCATACCGCCATAGGTATGTCATTAACCGGCTATTCGATGCCTATTTTTTGGTGGGGGATCATGCTCATTATGCTGGTTTCGGTACATTGGGATCTAACTCCCGTTTCAGGCCGCGTGAGTGATAGTGTTTTTCTGGATGATAGCTATCCATTAACTGGCTTTATGTTAATTGATACCTTGCTGTGGGGAGAAACGGGCAATTTTATCGATACAGTAGAGCATTTGATCTTACCCGCTATTGTTTTAGGTACCATACCCTTAGCGGTAATAGTGCGTATGACACGCTCTTCTATGCTGGAAGTGTTGGGTGAAGATTATATTCGAACCGCGCGGGCAAAAGGGTTAAGCCGAAGTCGCGTTATTTTGATCCACGCGTTGCGGAATGCATTGTTGCCGGTAGTGACAGTGATAGGCTTGCAAGTTGGTACCTTATTAGCCGGAGCGATCTTAACGGAAACTATTTTTTCTTGGCCAGGTTTAGGGCGTTGGTTAATTGAAGGGTTACAACGTCGTGATTATCCGGTGGTTCAGGGGGGAGTTTTATTGATAGCAACCTTGATAATATTAGTTAATCTGTTGGTTGACTTATTGTATGGCATCGTTGATCCACGAATTCGGTATAAAAAATAAGGAAGGCAACTATGTCTCAAGCAATTGAACAACAAATAGATAAGATGCCAGAGCCATTGGCACCGTTACAAGAGTTTTGGCATTACTTTAGCCGCAATAAAGGAGCGGTTATTGGCATGGGGTATATTGTCCTCATGGTCGTTATGGCTTTATTAGCTGACTTACTTGCTCCTCATTCACCTAATGAACAATTTCGACAATTTTTATTGACGCCACCGGTTTGGCAAGAAGGTGGCAATTGGCAATTTATTTTAGGGACTGATGACGTAGGGAGAGATCTATTATCTAGGTTGATGCATGGTGCACGCTTATCGTTATTGGTTGGTAGTTTAGTCGTTATTCTTTCCCTGATTATGGGCGTCTCACTTGGCTTATTTGCCGGTTATATTGGTGGCTTGGTTGATATTGCCATCATGCGCGTTGTCGATATTATGCTGGCTTTACCCAGTTTATTACTGGCATTAGTGTTAGTAGCGGTTTTTGGTCCCTCCATTGTCAATGCTTCATTGGCATTGGCTTTTGTTGCTTTACCACACTATGTGCGACTGACCCGAGCGGCTGTATTATTGGAAATCAATCGTGAATATGTAACGGCATCGCATGTGGTTGGTGCGAGTGCATTACGCCAAATGTTTATTAATATTTTACCAAATTGTTTTGCTCCTTTAATTGTGCAGGCGTCTTTGGGTTTTTCCAATGCTATTTTGGATATGGCGGCATTAGGGTTTCTTGGTATGGGCGCTCAGCCACCAACTCCGGAATGGGGTACGATGTTATCGGATGTTTTGCAGTTCACGCAAAGTGCATGGTGGGTCGTAACATTTCCTGGTTTAGCCATTTTGCTAACGGTATTGGCATTTAATTTGATGGGCGACGGTTTGCGCGATGCCTTCGATCCTAAACTCAAGCAATAATGAGGTGATCTAATGGCATTATTAGAGATAAAAAACCTTTCGGTGCATTTTGGTGAGCAAAGTACTCCTTTTCGTGCAGATGATCAGATTAGCTATCAAGTAAAAGCCGGTGAGGTGGTAGGTATCGTCGGTGAATCAGGTTCAGGTAAGTCAGTCAGTTCATTGGCTATTATGGGGCTGATTGATAAGCCAGGCCATGTGATCGCCGATAGATTAGCTTTTGCTGGCCGTGATCTATTAAACATGACAGAAAAAGAGCGCTGTCAATTAATTGGTGCAGAAGTGGCGATGATTTTTCAGGATCCGATGACCAGCCTTAATCCTTGTTTTACGGTTGGCTATCAGATTATGGAAACGCTAAAAATTCATCAGGGCGGTAATCATCGTCGCTGTTATCAGCGAGCGATAGATTTATTAACCATGGTAGGCATTCCTGAGCCAAAATCACGCTTTAACATTTACCCGCATCAGTTATCGGGGGGAATGAGCCAGCGTGTCATGATTGCAATGGCACTGGCTTGTCGTCCTAAATTATTGATTGCGGATGAGCCAACAACGGCGCTTGATGTAACTATTCAGGCACAAATTATGGAACTGTTGTTAAGTTTGCAACAACAAGAAAATATGGCTTTAGTACTAATTAGCCATGATTTAGCCTTAGTAGCGCAAGCGGCTGATCACATTATTGTCATGTATGCTGGGCAGGTGGTGGAATCGGGTAAAGCCAGTGATATTTTTACTGCCCCTCGTCACCCCTACACTCAATCACTATTGAGAGCATTGCCTGAATTTGCGGTGAATAAACAGCGCTTAGCTTCACTACCGGGTGTGGTTCCGGGGAAATATGATCGCCCCATTGGCTGTTTACTTCATCCTCGTTGTCCTTTTGTCGGTGAAAAATGTCGAACTGAGGAGCCACAATTGAATGTTATCGCTGATAGGCAAGTAAAATGTCATGCTCCACTGGATGATAATGGGAGGCCAACAATATGAATAAACGTAAGCCATTAATAACTCCCTTACTAAAGGCAACGGAGCTGAAAAAATATTATCCAGTCAAAGGTGACCTATTTTCAGCGGATAGAACGGTAAAAGCCTTGGATGGCATTTCATTTGAGCTGCAAAAAGGTAAAACATTAGCGATAGTTGGCGAATCGGGATGTGGTAAATCGACGCTAGGGCGGCTATTAACGATGATAGAGACGCCGACTGCAGGTGAACTTTACTATCAAGGACAGGATTTATTTGTTAAAGATAAAACGGCACATAAATTGCGGCGGCAAAAAATCCAAATGGTTTTTCAAAACCCTTATGCCTCGTTGAATCCACGTAAAAAAATTGCTCAAATCCTGGAAGAACCTTTATTAATTAATACCCCACTCTCTGCGATGGAGCGTAAAGAAAAGATATTGCATATGATGGCAAAAGTAGGGTTGAAGGCAGAACATTTACAGCGTTATCCCCATATGTTTTCTGGCGGGCAAAGACAGCGAATTGCTATTGCGCGTGGATTGATGCTTGAGCCGGATATTGTGATTGCGGATGAACCTGTATCAGCACTAGATGTCTCTGTGCGGGCACAGGTATTGAATTTAATGATGGATCTACAACAGGATTTTGGTTTGTCGTATGTTTTTATTTCTCATGATTTATCGGTGGTTGAGCATATCGCTGATGAGGTGATGGTGATGTATTTAGGTCGCTGTGTTGAAAAAGGCACTAAAGAACAAATTTTTAACTGTCCACGCCATCCTTATACTCAAGCGTTATTATCGGCCACCCCTCGGCTCAACCCTGATTTACATCGTGAACGGATTAAATTAACCGGTGAATTACCAAGTCCAATTGATCCACCACCAGGCTGTGCATTTGCAGCCAGGTGTCTACATGCTGTTGCCCACTGTAGCCACTCACGGCCAGAGTTAAATAGTTATTATGGTCAACAGGTTGCTTGTTTTGCTGCCGATTTAACTAATAAATTAGTGGTCACTCGCGACTAATTGATATCTTTATTAACTGAAGTGATAATAATATTTTTAGTATTATTGTCACTTTTTTATTATTAAGCTAACAAGCTTGTATATTAATATTATCAGATGTAGGGTAATATTTAGCTTAAATAAATTAAATAACCCACTAAATCCCTACAGAAAAAATAAATCAAGAAGGAATTATTTATAAAATGAATAATATAATACTAGTTTGAAAATTATCTTAAATAATAAGAATATTTAAAAATACTTTTATCATTAAATTTTATATTAATTATAATTAATATTTTTATTATAATAATTTTATTAATAATTATATTTATGTTTTTTATTTAATTTGACACATTACCTAATATTTATTTAAGATGTAAACGCTTTAGTCTAAGCGTTAATTTATTAATTACAGGGAATTTTTATATGGGAAAAAATAAAATAAGTTTTATCGCCTTAAGTATTGCTAGCATTCTTTCTTCTTTTCATATTAATGCTAGTGAAAATATTATTATTGATAATAATAAAAAAAGAGATCTGGCAGTAGAAATTAAAAATGGTATTGAACATATTAATATTGAAAAAGCGAATGAAAATGGCATTTCCTATAATTATTATCAAAAGTTTAATGTCAGTGAAAAAGGTGTGGTTATTAAGAATCCAACCTCTTTAACGAACTCAGCAGCAAAATTTATTATTAACGAAGTCACATCTAATGAAAAAAGCTTACTCAATGGTGAATTACGGGTTCAAGGCGATAATGCATATTTGATGGTGGCTAATCCAAATGGTATTGAATGTAATGGTTGTTCGTTTTCCGGTACTGATCAACAGTTACTAGTAACCGGTAAAATTAAATTAATCAACGATGAGGAATCAACATTATTTTCAGAGGGAGGTACTATTCACTATAAAAATGGAGATTTGAAAATTAATCCCTCAGCTGGAGGCAAGATTATATTTAAAAATAATATTAAGTCAGTTCATGATAGAGGAGTATTAACACTTATCACTAATGAAACAGCGATGTCTGATGGTTATCTAAAAGGTAACTTACTTAAAACCATTATTGGCAATAATGAAATTAAATTTTCTCCTAAAGATAATCCTTATCAATATTTTGTAAAAAATAATTTTTCTACCAAGCAAGAGGTTCCAGCTAATTATTCCCTTATTCGTAAAGGTGAAAACGGTAAAATGGATTTATATCGTGTAGCTGCTTATCCTGACTATGTTCACTCGGTTACGGGTCACTTTGGTCAGCTTGAAAATAGCCCTTATGCAGGTTTGTTGATTAACGAAAAAGCAAGTGTAAAATTTGATGAATTGAGCATTACACAAACGGGTGATAGTCGTATTATTAATAAAGGGCAGCTACGCGTTAAAAGGCTTTATGCTAATGTTGATAATGACATTATTAATGAGCAAGATGCTAAATTGATTATTGGTGAAAAACGAAATGATAGATATGAAAATAAGCATTTAAACAAATCGTTCATCAAATCAAAGCTATTAAAATTTGATCATGCATCTTTTGAAATGAATAACTCTGATATGAATATTAATGTTGATTTATTTGAAAATATCAATAGTTATTTAAGTATTAATGATGCAATTGTTGTGGTAAAAAGCAACATGTTTAATAATAAAGAAGATTATTATCAGTATTATCATTTTACAGGTGATAAACCATCATCATATGGCCAATTCTTATTCAACAATTCTAAGTTAGTATTTAAAAGTAAAGAGTTTATCAATAATGCTGGTTTAATGGGTAATGGCCGTTTGGAAATTAATGCTGATTATGTAAAAAATAAAGGGATTATTAAGGTCGAGGGTAAAAAAACAACAAATATTGGGCAATATACTATTAAAAGTGGGGTAGTAAACATAAAAGCTAAAGAATTGCTTGATACATCGGGAAGTAATATCGCAGCTAGTAATGGTTTAATGGTTGATACCCAGCAATTAAAAGCTAAAGATGGTAATATTAAAATTCTTAATAACAAAATTAAGCCTATTGTTCATGTCGCGGGATTAGCTAATATTAATACTAATGAAAGTTGGAAACTTGCTAATAGTAAAAAAATCGATCTGCGTTGGAAAATGTCAACAGAAAAATAAAGTATTTATTTCTATATAAATAAGTTATTAGTCATAGCGCCTACTCCAATATAGGTGCTATTGTTTTATTCAGCAATTAGTTATATGAATGATAAATTTTATTATTAATCAAATTAAAATCTGATCAATATTTAAAATGCAAAATGGATTAGCAGTTTTTATTATTGAAGTTTATTTCTGTAAAAAAATAATAATATTGTTACAAATAATTATATTTTCTTTTTTATTTTTCTTGACGAAAAATATAATACCTATTTAAGATAAAAACGCTTTAGTCTAAGTGTTATTATGTTAATTAAAGGGAGTTGTTATATGAGAAAAAATAAATTAAGTTTTATCGTTTTAAGTATTGCCAGTATCTTTTATTATTTCCATGTCACTGCTAGTCAAAATATAGTTATCGATAATATTAAGAAAAAAGATCTTAGCGTTGAAATTAAAAATGGTATTGAACATATTAATATTGAAAAAACGGATGAAAATGGTATTTCTCATAATTATTATCAAAAGTTTAATATTAGTCAAGAAGGTGTTATTATTGAGAATACAAATGATGTAGCAGCAAAAATTATTGTTAATGAAGTGACTTCAGATAAAAAAAGTTTCCTCAGAGGTGTGTTAGCCGTTAATGGTCAACCAGCAGAGCTAATTATTGCTAATCCTAATGGTATTAAATGTAAGGGTTGTTGGTTTTCAGGTTCAACAATTCAGCGGTTATTAGTAGGAAAAGTTTTTTATATAGATGAACATTCTCTAGCCAGATTTAGAGACGTGGGTTTTGATAAAGTGCAGACAGGAGAATTACTTTTACCGACTGAAAATGGCGATATTGTATTTAAAGGTATTAATCATGTTCATCGTAGCGAAGAAGGACGTTTAGATCTTATCTCCCGTCATGTTAAGATAATGGATCATAGTTCTCTATCAGCAAATACGATTTATGCCATTATCGGTGATAATATTGTAAGAGTTTCTAATCAGAATAAATTATCCATTATTGGAAAGAGTAGGTTATCAAATCCAATACCTGTTTCCGGTTTAACTATTGGAAAAGACGCAACAATTCAAGCTAAATATACAAATATTATTTTAACAGATAATAATCCAATAAATAATAAATAGTATTTATTGAGGAATAAGCTGGGTGTCAATATAATAGGTAATTTTATTAATAAAAAATGCGCAGTTAGCTATTGGTCATAATGGTAATTATACACAAGAAGAATTTTTGAACTCTACAATAAAAACTAAAAGTATTAAGTTGGACTGTGCATATTTTTATATTAATAAAGGAAAAGTAACATTTTCTCTTAAGTTATTATTTGTTAATTATGATAGCATTATAAATTTTAACAACTAAACTATTTTCCGATATAATTAATTCAGATTATATTGCAGGTAATGATAAAATAAATAGTGTAAATTAGATTTTAATAAATCAATAATAAACAAAAAAATAAGGTTCTCTTTAATTAACAGAAACTTAATTTCAGCTACTGAGCATCTAAAAATAAAATTATTTGTGATATGGAAAATAGTGGAACTATAGAGATTATAGAAACCGGTCTAGTATCAATATCAGTAGAAATACAATAAATATAGATGCTATTAATGTTAATAATGATAACGGTAAAATAAGTTAGCTGACGATTTAACGATTGATAAAGTTAGTTTGTCTGCTATAAATGAGATTATTTCAACTATCGATGAGGAGAAAAAAGGCTAATATTATACCAGTTGATGAAATATCATTAGCTGGAATAAAAAATGCTGAATTTAGTCAAAGTAATAAAGTATTAGCGGGTATGTTTAAATAGTTAACCTCTCATCATAGCGGCTAGGGCTTAGATAGTCGCTATTGTTTTTTCTACTCAATAAACTAATCAATTTCTATAAGAATAATATTTCACAAAATTATTAGAATGAGAATTCTAACACAAATATAGAGGTCAAAATTGTATTAGCCCATTAATTAAACTTGATCATTAGTGATAGATGTTGTTATTCGTTATATTTAAGTAATTTTGTTTATAAATTAACGATTTTATTGATTGTACTACAGTCAATTATTAATATGTTTTATATTGTTTAAGCTGATAATATTAGAGGCCTGTATTAAACGACTATTTTTAACCATAATGTGATTAATAAAATTCGATTTACATCAATACTCTGTTAAAAAACTTAGTGGTGAACCTAAAGGCTAACATGATAGTCTTATGGATCTAAAAACATCACAAATATTATGAGAATTAACCAGAGATCGACTGTCTAAGCCCTGAGGTGGTACTTTCCATAAAAAATAAATGTGGCATTTGATGGTTAAATCCAACAATTAACAACAAGAGGTTTGCATGCAGGGCATTAAAATGCGGTATTTTATTGGTGGCGTACTAATGGCTTTGTCCAGCCAACTGCCGGCAGAAACTTTGCAACCTGATCCTGCCTGGCAGCAGGGTAAATTAGATAATGGCTTTTCCTGGCAACTATTACAAACACCGCAGCGGCCGAATGATAGGATCCAATTGCGATTAGTTATTAAAGCGGGTTCAATGGTAGAAACAGCAAGTCAAAGAGGCTTTACCTATTTGATCCCCAAAATGGCACTATTTCATAGTAAAACCTTAAGCAGTTCGCAATTACAGCAGTTATGGCACAATGCGATTGATCCAGCAGCACCGATCCCGCCGGCGATTGTCTCTTATGATGTCACCCTATATAACCTAAGCTTACCTAATAATCGACCTGAATTACTTAAAGAAGCACTACAATGGTTGGCTGGCTCGGCAGCGGGTGGTCAATTTGATAAAAAATCCTTAATGATGATAACGCAGTTGCCAAAGAATTTGGTAGTAACACACCCAGCTAATGTAAAAGATCCTTTATGGCGGGCGAGAATAAGAGGATCAACGTTAATTGGCCATGAGCCGGGTGCGATGCCAGTTACGCCGGTTAAATTGGAAGAAATCAACAAATTTGTTCAACAATGGTATACGCCTGATATAATGACGCTTTATGTCGCTGGCCATGTAGATAGCCGTACATTGACGGAAAATATTAATCAGGTTTTTTCAACACTTAATGGAAAGCGCTCTATGCCGGTTACTATGGCCACTCTGCCTGTTCTTACACCACAAATAATTAATTTAACCAGCTTAGATCCAGCAAAAGATATTTTATCGCTGACTTGGGATTTTGGTTGGCGAACCATTAACGATTCTGAAATGTTAAAGCGATATTGGCGTGATGATTTAGCCAGAGAGACTATTTTTCGCTCAATAAAACAGACTTTTGACAAAAAATATGGCAAAGCTGTTGGATTGAATATGGATTGCCGTATTCAATATCAGAGAGCGAGCTGTGCATTATTAGTATCAGCAGCGCCTGAAAAAATGAAGAGTGTAACCGAGGGCTTATTAGCAGAATTATCTGCCATTAATAATAAAGGTGTGTCTCGGGCCATATTTGAACAAATAGTACAAGAAAAACAGCAGCAATTAGATCAACTGTTTGCGGCTTATGCCAGAGTAAGTACTGACATATTAATTAATCAGCGTCTGATTTCACAACAGAATGGTGTCATAGATATTGCGCCGGAACAGTTCCAGCGCTTACGGCAAGCTTTTTTAGCAGAATTAACATTAGCTGTAATAACAGAGGATGCTAAACGGTTGGTTGCGCAAGAACCTACCTTTATTTTATCTCAACCAGTGGATAAAAAACGATTAGATATTGCGCAGATCAGGAACAAGTTTAAACAAGTTCTGTGGTCGGCAGTGACAACATCCGCAACGGAACAGGAAGTAAATGAAGGCTCACCTGTTACCCGCGCTAATTAAGAATGGCAAAGAATTATAGTTTAATACTATATGGGTATCATGAATAGGCAGCTTATCATTAAAAATAAATACAGTTATGCGGCAAATAGTTACTGGTGATTAATTTTTTCAGCGGTATTTATGTAACATAATTTTTGGATTTTATTTACTAATATTTTTTCACTAATAAATTATTGAGCGTCAGTTTTATGCTTGCATTGTTATGCAGGTTTATCTGTGGCTATCCAGGCAGCACAAAAAAGAGTCAAACGGGCAAAAAAGTAGAAAAAAGCCATAAGCCCAATAACTGAACCAAATGCTGCACCTGATGGTGAGCTTGCCAGATTAGGCAATACCCAAGTCATAATAGATTTGAGTATTTCAAAGCCAATAGCGGCGATTAGTGTTCCTTTTAGTAGCGAAATGCGACGAAATTGTTGATGAGGTAAGATCCAAAAAATCCATAGAAAGAGTAGATAATTTGCCATAATTGAGATAGTTAAACCAACTATTGTCCAAATTGGACGTAGCCATTCAATACCATCAAGATGCAATAGACTAACCAGTGTTGCTTGTGCCGAACCAGCAATAGAAGTTAATGTTATGGTGATGACTAAGGCGATTAATAAGCCAATGAGAAAAAGAAAATCACGCAAATAACGGAAAAAAATGGATTCATTCTCATCTTCGTTTCTTTTCCAAATATCACCAGATTGCGCTAAAATTGCTTGACGAAGGTTATTAACCCAATTAACACCAGAATAAAGTGCAATGGCTAAACCAGTCAAACCGACGGCAGTACGTTGACGAATAGCTGTATCGATGCTTCTTTCCAGCGTTTGGGCTAATGTTGGATCACTAATGCTTTTTGAAATACCACGGATCAATTTTTCCAATAAATCGGGGTTAGAGGCTAGTATAAAGCCAGTTGCAGCAAAGGAAAACATAAGGACAGGGATCAAAGAGAGAAAAGAAAAATAGGTAATAGCGGCGCCAAATTGATTGCCCATACGGTCATTAAAACGTTCTGCTGCACGGATCAAATGGGCAATAAATGGAATATTACAGATAACATTAACCCACTTCTTTGAATAGGTTAATGCTTTCTTACCACTAACAACACTTTTACTCAACGTGTTTTTCACCTTTTGCTCTCCTTATGCTACACGGCTATTATTTGCTCAAAGTTATTTTTAAGCATGGCCTATTTTTATCTAAATCCGTTTAATTTGCCGATGATTTATTTGCTTGCTTTCAATGTTTCCTCTGCCTGACGAAGTTCAGTTTTGGCTTGTTGTAGTTTTTGTTGCTGCTTACTAATTTTATTCTTATCGCCTTTTGTTTGCGCGGCTTTTAAGTCAACTTCACGTTCTTTGACTTTTAAGCGTTTTTTCTCAACTTCATTTTTATTTTTTTGATACACAGATTCAGATGTACAATTATGTTGTAAATTTTTTAACGCTTTTTCTAATCCATCAAGGCGATGTTTATTACCATGTTTTTTAGCATATTCGATTTCGGTCTGTAATTTTTGTTTTTTTATTTCACAGAGATTTATTTGTTGGCTAGCATATACTGAGTAACTAGCAAGCATAACCCCAATACAACATATTGATAATGGTATTTTTCTCATCTTACATTCACCTTTTTATTGTTAATAGTCTATTTAGCATAATGCTATAAAGGCATTATGTCATTATTAGTGATTAATATTACTATGATAAAATGTGCGGTAATATAAGCCGCATAATGGCTATATTTTTAGCTCTCATAAAATAGTTTTCTACATTAAATGGTAATAAATTTATGTTAAGTTATCGTCACAGTTTCCATGCAGGTAATCACGCTGATGTGTTAAAGCATATTGTACAAAGTTTGATTATTGAGTCCCTTAAGGAAAAAGAAACGCCTGTTCTTTATCTTGATACCCACGCTGGAGCTGGTCGTTATCAATTAACAACTAAGCATGCTGGTAAGACGGAAGAATATCGTGAGGGAATTGCGCGTTTATGGCAAAGAGATGATTTGCCGACAGTATTAGCTCCTTACCTAGCAGTAATGACTAAACTTAATGCTAAAGGTGAGCTTCATTATTATCCAGGATCGCCATTATTGGCTAAGTTTTTGTTACGCGAACAGGATAAATTGGTATTGACTGAATTACATCCTAGTGATTATCCCTTACTGCGATCAGAATTTGCAAAAGATAAGCGAGCACAAGTTTTACGCCAAGATGGCTTTCAACAGTTAAAATCTAAGTTACCGCCATCAAGTCGTCGAGGCATTATTTTGATTGATCCATCTTACGAATTAAAATCAGATTATCAGTCCGTCGTTAACGCGGTTTTAGAAGGTTATAAACGGTTTGCTACAGGAATTTACGCTATTTGGTATCCAGTAGTTTTGCGCCAGCAAGTTAAGCGAATGATCCAAGGACTGCAAAATAGTGGGATGCGTAAAATACTAAAGATTGAGTTAGCCGTGCGTCCAGATAGCGATCAACGAGGCATGACGGCTTCGGGTATGATCATCATTAATCCACCTTGGAAACTGGAACAGCAAATCCGTACATTATTACCATGGTTACATAAAATTTTAGTACCAGAAGGAATAGGCCATACCTGCGTAGAGTGGATTGTACCGGAATAAATTTTTTTATTCCGTATAGAGTAGGTTGGTAGTTTTTAACGGGTTCTTAATAAATAGCCTGTATAAGAATGTTCGTTAAACTGTAATTTAATTAATAAAATGGAAATAAATTAACGATGAGTGAACATTATAATTATATTGCTATTGGTGGTGGTAGCGGTGGAATTGCTTCAATAAATCGTGCGGCTATATATGGCCAAAAATGTGCTCTTATTGAAGCAAAAGCTTTAGGCGGGACTTGTGTTAATGTTGGTTGTGTACCCAAAAAAATCATGTGGTATGCCGCACAAGTTGCAGAAGCGATTCAAGCTTATGGTCCTGCTTATGGTTTTAATACCAGTATTAATCAATTTGATTGGCAGAAATTGATTACTAACCGGCAAAGTTATATTAGTCGTATTCACCAGTCTTATGAACTGGGTTTGAGCACTAATAACGTTAAGGTAATTAATGGATTTGCACGTTTTATTGATGCTCATACCATCGAAGTTAATGGCAGCAAGTTAACTGCAGATCATATTCTAATTGCTACTGGCGGAAGACCTGCTTGGCCTGATATTCCTGGAGCGGAATTTGGGATAGATTCAGATGGTTTTTTCCAATTAACATCATTACCTCAGCGAGTTGCAGTTGTTGGTGCAGGTTATATTGCTGTCGAATTAGCTGGCGTGTTAAATGCTTTGGGTAGTGAGACCCATTTGTTTGTTCGTCAGCATGCGCCTTTGCGTCATTTTGATCCTATGGTGGTTAAATCACTAGTGGGGATCATGAAAAATGAAGGGCTAACATTGCATACTGAATCTATTCCTAAAGCCGTCATTAAAAATTCTGACGGTAGTTTAACTTTACAGTTAGAAAATGGCAAAGCCCAAACTGTTGATACCTTAATCTGGGCAATTGGCCGTAAACCAATGACAGACAATTTGGATCTTGATTTGGCTGGTATAGAACGGGATAGTAAAGGTTATATTAAAGTTGATAAATTCCAAAACACAAATGTAGAAAGAGTGTATGCAGTCGGTGATAATACCGGGGCGGTCGAATTAACCCCAGTTGCAGTAGCGGCTGGCCGTCGATTATCCGAACGTCTATTTAATAATAAACCTGATGCGTTTCTGGATTATACCAATATACCTACAGTGGTATTTAGTCATCCACCAATAGGTACAGTGGGTTTTACCGAACCACAAGCAAAAGAAAAATTTGGTAGCGATAAAATTAAAGTATATCAATCTTCTTTTGTTTCAATGTACACAGCGGTAACGGCTCATCGTCAACCTTGCCGTATGAAGTTAGTTTGTGTTGGTGAGGAAGAGAAAATTGTCGGTATTCATGGTATCGGTTTTGGCATGGATGAAATCTTACAAGGTTTTGCCGTTGCTTTGAAAATGGGCGCCACTAAACAAGATTTTGATAATACCGTGGCAATTCATCCAACGGCAGCAGAAGAGTTTGTTACTATGAAATAATCCCTGTCTTGTTAGTGGTTATTTTCATTGATAAATTTTCTAAATGATGTGTGAATGCAATATCCTATAAATCAGAAGTTGGCATTTTTCACCAACTTCTGAAGGCTAACCGTTAACTCCGTACAAAGGCCAATAATTCAGTATTAATAGTATCCGCATCTGTAGTAGGCATACCATGTGGAAAACCTGTATAGGTTTTCAACGTGCCGTTTTGTAATAATTTCGCCGCTAACGGAGCGGAGGATTCATAAGGAACAATCTGGTCATCAACACTATGCATTACTAAAGTTGGGATAGTAGTAAGTTTCAAATCTTCGGTAAAATCTGTCTGTGAAAGAGCGACAATACAATCATAATGAGCTTTGGCACTGCCCATCATGCCCTGACGCCACCAATTCAAAATAATGCCTTGCGACGGTTTGGCATTTGGTCGATTGTAACCATAGAATGGTCCAGCCGGGAGGTCATAATAGAATTGTGCACGATTAGCGGCTAACTTAGCCTGCATATCATCGAAAACAGATTTAGCTAATCCTTTCGGGTTATTGTTGCTCTGTATCATGATTGGAGTAACCGCGCTAATAAGCACTGCTTTAGAAACATGATCTTCACCATGTCGAGCGATGTAGTGAATAACTTCACCACCTCCAGTGGAATGGCCTACATGAATAGCTTTCTGTATGCCAAGATGGTTCACTACAGCGGCAACATCATCAACGTAATGATCCATATCATGTCCATCCCAGACTTGGCTGGAACGCCCATGGCCGCGACGATCATGCGCAACCACACGGAAACCTTGTGCTAAGAAAAATAACATTTGGTTATCCCAATCGTCAGAACTTAATGGCCAGCCATGATGGAAGAAGATCACTGGAGCATCGTGTGGCCCCCAGTCTTTATAGAAAATTTCAACTTTATCTTTTGTTGTTATATATCCCATGCCTAATCCTTATACTTGTTTGTGGTTTTAATCAAAAATAGCTTGATTATTTGGCTAATTTTTATGTAGTTTCAGGTGTCTTGGATAGTAGCCTAATAAAAGTTTGGCTTTTGAAAAGATACTAGCTAAGTATGGCAAGATTTAATTTCAGCGTAGTTTAAGCGCGTTCCTGGTTGGCTAAAACCGTACTTAAATAATTTTAATAATAGCTTACTTAAGATAAGTTTCTAATATAGAAAGGGTTTATCTTTATTAAAAGATTGATCATCTAATTATATATGTTATGTGGCTATTTAATTGCTTACAAATATAAATAAATAAAATTTTTTATTTTAATCGGTGTAAACGATGTCGCATTAATTACTTAATATCTTGATCATCAATAGCAAATTATTTTTTAGTCTTATTTTTATAAGCTATCTTAGATTAGTCCAGAATAACCCAATATTATTGTTGATTATATTTTTTATCTAGCGCTTATAATAAAATTTATGTTAATAAATATAATCTATTTTGTTACTTGTCATTGCTTTTATTTGATTCTAACCAATTGGCTACATAATCGGCGATCTGTTCAGGAGAGTTAATATCCAATTGTAGAAGTTGGGTAGTCTGTTTGTTATCACTTGCAACTGCTATTACGTGTTGATCCAAAATATCCACAAAGGGACGGTT
The DNA here is from genome assembly GCF_903968575.1 of Arsenophonus endosymbiont of Apis mellifera. Taxonomy (NCBI): domain Bacteria; kingdom Pseudomonadati; phylum Pseudomonadota; class Gammaproteobacteria; order Enterobacterales; family Morganellaceae; genus Arsenophonus; species Arsenophonus endosymbiont of Apis mellifera. The sequence goes on from NZ_CAJCFU010000071.1 coordinate 60,912, forward strand.
AGTTGTCGTTCGGTATAGCGCAATTTTAGGAATACTTTCTTCTTTAAATCCTTCAACTAAAATTAAATCGGTCTGTTGTGGATCAAATTGATTGGCTAAATAAGTTAAATCAAGGGTAGCGTTTTCTGGTGTTTCTGTCATTAATGCCCAACGTTGCTGACAGGCAATTAATGTTTGCTTGGCGCCGGCCTGGCGTAATTGGTAACTATCTTTATTAGGTTTATCAATGTCCATGTCGTGATGGGTATGTTTGATGATCCCAACTTGAATATTCTTTTTACCAAGTAAAGGAATAACTTTCTTTAATAGCGTTGTCTTACCTGTGCCACTATAAGCCGTTATTCCCAGTAGTGGGATTACATTTTTATTTATCATTTGTTTGCTGTTGCTCCCATTGATAGCATTCTGCCAATGTATTGAGATTAACAAAATTTTTGCCATCCTGAACAAAATTTACTGCGGAAGCGCAAATTTTTTCCATAAAAGACATTACCTTATGCTGATGCTTGAATAAATTTTCTTCTAGTGCCGGAATAACAGAACGATGGAGTAATGCAAAAGTTGGATGGTTTGAACCGGCACTAGTGACATAACTGCCCACATTTTCTTTGCGGCCTTGCCAAAGTTTTATCACTAGGTTATCGGGAAAATCAGGAACATCACAAGGTACAAAAACGACCCAAGATGTTTGAGCGGCATAAAGAGATGCTAACATGCCAGCTAGAGGGCCAGCAAAATCGACTATGGTATCAACAATGACAGGGTATCCTGCTTGTTGATATTCGGTAATATTTCGATTGGCATTAATGAGTAGATAATCAACTTGTGGCAACAGTTTTGAAATTGCATATTGGTAAAGGGGTTTGCCTACAATCTGGATTTGCCCTTTATCGCACCCATTCATTCGACGGGCTTGTCCACCTGCTAATATTACGCCAGTAATGCCAATTTTAACCATACTCAATTTACCTATCATGCTGAAGTCTTTAATTATTTATTTAATTTGTTATAAAGAACATTTTATATTATGGGGAAAAAGAATTAAATATTCTAATATTATAACGAATTATTAGTTAAAGAATTGGTGGTTTATTAAGAGTATGTTTAATATCTTGTTATTTATATCAATTAAATGGAGATTGATATTCAACATTAGCGGTAAAATAAATTATTGCTATTTTAGACCGGCAGACACTTTCTATTGAAGTACTACTCACGGCGGTTTGATTATTTTTAATAAGATATATCAATATATTAATAATTAATTTTAAGGTAATAACATAAAAAGCAAAAATCACTAGAATTGATTCATATTTATAAACCTATTATTCTTTAATGATACTGATTCTTGTACCACTTTCGCCCATCAATATTCCACTACTACCATCAACATCAAATTGGTAAATCAATCCCTTTTCTGTTAGTTTTATGTTACGTAACTTTATTATTTTTAACACTTTTTCATTATAGAAAACAGCCATGCCGGGTTTTAATCTCTGAAAAGTTGTTTTACGTTTTGGTTGTATATTAAACATAGTAACTTACCTAAAATTATTTTCTTAGAATACTAAACAAGCATCAAATCGATTAAGACTAACTATGCTATTAATTAGCTACAATAATATTAAAACTAATAAAAATATTTTTGTATCAATGTATTTGAAAAATTCATCCTAAATGTTTTTTATAAAGTATATACATAACCGCTTGCATGAAATATTGAGGACAAATTTAAATACTATAAAAAATTAACATCTACACGATTTTATCTCCAAATTATTTTTATTGATAGATATTTAAATAAATTTCCCAAGTGTTGACGAAATCTTTTAATTAAATTAAAAATTAATTTATAACGTTTAGTGAACAACTATTTAATATTTATTTTTCAGATATCTTGTAATTATAAAACAGTGTATTATTAAGGTAAATACCTAGATTTTAGGTATTGTTATAGATGAAAATTATTAATATAATTGACGATTTAATTATTTTATGGGAATAAATTTTGTTACAGATTGCGCTTGCTCAAATTGATACAATTTTGGGTGATAAGGAAAGTAATTTATTAAAAATAGAAAGATTATGTAAAAAAGCGGCATCGAATAATACGGATATTATCTGTTTCCCTGAATTAGCAACAACTGGCTATTCGCCAGAATTATTACGTACTAAACTATGGTCGCTTAGTGAATCGAATGGTGGAGAAACTGACCAGTTATTAAGTAAACTCTCAACACAGCTAAATTTAACCATTATATGCGGATTTATTGAACGGGGAGAAATTTTAGGCAAAATTTTTAATTCAGCAGGTATTTGGACGCCAAACAATAAAAGTTGGATTGGAACGTTTCAAAAAACGCATTTGGTTAACCATGAAAGAACTTGGTTTACTGCAGGGAATAAGATACCTATATTTGACACGCCAAAGTGCCGTATTGGGGTAATGATTTGTCATGATGCTGGTTTTCCTGAACTCGCAAGAATTCTAGCCTTGAAAGGAGCAGATATTCTGTTTCTTCCCGCTGCCTGGCATAAAGAAAATAAAGATATTTGGTCGATAAATTGTGCCAGTCGAGCTTTGGAAAATGGCATTCATTTGGTGGCTGTGAATAGATGGGGCAAAGAAAAAGATCTCAATTTCTTTGGTGGTAGTCAATTAATAGGAGCACGTGGACAGTCGTTAAAAGTAGCATCTTACAATGATGAAGATCTTGCTTTTTGCGAGGTTGATTTTAACTTACAAGCAAAAAGCAGATTAGAGATACCTTATTTGCGGGATAGGCGGACAGATATTTATTCTATTAGATATTTATCTGAAAAATAGTTGATTCATTTTTTTGTTAAAAAAGTGCACAGTAACCAATATGCGATACTAGCGCTTAATAAAGAATTTAATGATGGTATGCCAAAGTCGGTTGTAGCGCCAACAACGCTGCCTAATAGACAGGATATAATGGCATTCCATCCGACTAAGGGTATTGATGTTAAGCTTGGTAATTCACCCTTTTGTCTAGAACAATCGAGTAATTTACGATTAGTGTGAATGATATAATAATCAATCAACATTACTCCTATAATAGGAGGGAAAAGGATACCGAGAAAAGTGAGAAAAGTGACAAACCCCTCTAAGATACCTAAAACAGATAAAATAGTTCCTATACATCCCAAAGTAATTGTTAGCCAAACGTAAGACAACTTTTTGCCTGTCAGCCCTTCAACAGCACTAGCAACCCCTAATGATGAAGAATAAAGGTTCAAGTCATTAATTTTTATAGCTGATAAAATAACCGTAAGAAGACCTATCCATCCGGCTGTTTGTCCCATAATTGTCACTACATCATGAGTGTTTAGTGCGTGGGCAATTAATATTGCAATCCCATTAACAATAAATTCACCGATGATAATTGAGGTTAATGTCATCCAAAAGACATGCTTACTACTTTGACAATAACGGCTAATATCTGGTGTAGTGAAGGCGCCAGTCATACATCCACCAACAACGGCTGTGATCGCAGCACTTAGACCCATTGCTGTTCCGGTAGGTGTAGTGGTGATTAAATTAATAATATTGTGATCTTTTACTAATAAAAAGAAAATCCAGCCTACTACCAGACTAAATAGGGGTACAGAGATTTTTGCTGTCCAATTTAAAGCCTTAACGCCGAAAGCAACTAACGTTGTTAGCGTCAAGCCTGAGATGATAGCAGCCCAGCTGAAGCCGAACCAATTATTAGTTGAATAATTGAGGCTATTAGCTAAAATTGAATTTTGTATACCAAACCAACCGAGCAAACTAACAGCGATAATTATCCCGACCAGCGCTGAGCCTAGACGCCCAAATCCGCACCACCGAGAAAGTAAACTAATTGATAATCCCTCTTTTGCCCCGGCAATTCCCAAACCCAAACTTAATAATTCTAGTATTAAAGTACCGCATAATGTTGCTATCATTGCCTGCTCAAATGTCATGGCATGACCCAACATTGCGCCGAGCATAAATTGTGATAGTGAGGTCATTTGCCCTATTCTGATTAATGTTACATTAAATAAACTTAATCTGGCATTAAGAGGCACCCTATATAGTGAATATGAAGCATGGTCAGACATATATTAACTCCCTTAATTGTTTTGTATCTGATTTATTTAACAAATTTTATTCCGTTTTTTAAAAATTTTTGTGGAACATATCTATCAAATCCGGTTGATTTACAGTATTCAATGAATTGTCTTAAACAATGTGCGCCCACTTTTTTATAAATGCTCTTCAGATGGACTTCTACGGTTTGGATAGCAATATTTAAGCATTTGGCTATTTCTTTACTACTAAGTTTTTGCTGGGCAAGGAAAACGATATCTAGTTCTCTATTGGAAAAAAGATCATTAGGAGGAGTGAATAAATATACAGAAGGATGGCAGATGTTTATACATAAGTTGGCTAATTCACGTCCGTGGTAAATTGTTCCTATAATTTCACCAGATTCATTATAAAATGGCCGCTTTTCAAAAAAGTAGGGTTTTAATTTTTTTTCTTTGAAATTAAATGAGGTTTGAATGACAGCCTCTTTTTTGTCATTAAAAATTACATTGTTATCATGTATTATTAAATCTGAGGATAATTCAGCCACAGGATGAGGTAATTCGCTATCAAGGATACCTTCTATATTAAAATCGAGCTTTATTCCTAGATGCGTAAAGTTATTAACATAAACATATCTTGAGTTTAAGTCTTTAATTCCCCAGGGATCTTTCTCATGTTTTAAAAATGTGTGCAAGCTACCTAACTGTTTGTCTGATATGGTTTTTTTCATTGAAGTAACCTTTTTATTTTTAAATGGCTAAACCTTTTTATGAAAAAAATGATATCTCCTGTTTTGATTTTTTATTAAATTTTGTACCCAGTATTAATCTTTTTACAATAAGATTACGCTGGCACGTATTTAAATAGTGATTTGGCTGCCTTACAAACGGATAAATACTAAAATGAATAGTAATAATTTCTTCATTTTTTGAATATGATGAAATAGAGATATTTACTAATGTTTGTGAATTTATTTTAAATTCTAAGAAAATATCTGCCGGGCTAGTTTTGTTTTGCTGTAACTTATTTATAACGTAAGTAAAATGCCAATTAAGTATAAAATCAACAAACATTTTTTATTCCCTCATTTTAATAGTGACAATTATCATTCGGGTATAGATTTGTAGGAGATAAAACTTCGCTTGTTAGAGTTTCCGAGCGTAAATATTACTATAACCTAACCAAATTTTCTTACATGAAACAACTGTTAATTAAAGAATTTATTTTATAATTCTCGTATGTGATATTGCTAATGATAGATTTATCATATTGGATGTACTAAAGAAAAACGCTGATAATGATTATTAGCGTTTTTTAGTAACAAAAGATTTATTTTCTATGGATAGGTTGTTTTTAACACAGCTGATGATTAATACTTTTAACAGTAAATAGCGCTAAATATTTGGCAATATTTATTTAATTTAGAGATTTTTTAAGCCACGCCAAATAATTAATATCGCCATCGGTTACTGCTATTACTAACAATTCGGGAACTTGGTAAGGATGGTAGGTTTTAATGTGTGAAAACACTTTATCTTGTAAAGTGATATGTGTTTTGATGAGCATTTGTACTTCAGTTTGTTGTTCTAGCTCATCTTGCCAGCGATAAAACGAAATAGCTTGTGGTAAAAGCGTAACACACGCGGCGAGTTTTTTAACAACTAATTGTTTGGCAATGATTTTTGCGGTTGCCTCATCGGGTGTTGTACATAGAACAATGCGAATATCTTCGTTATTGTGATGTGAAATTGTTTCATTTAAATGCTGTTGCATCATGAGCAATTACCTTTAAAAATTGTGTTGAAAGGAATTAAAACAGCTTTTTTGAGCGAGCGATAATTAATAAAACAAATATGTGTATTAAAAAAATTAGTTATATCTAAATTATGTAGCAAATTCATTACAATATGTTAATTATTTTGCATGTAGATAATGTATGTTAAAACCGTCATTTTTATTCATTATTGCTAATGGAATATAACCAAAATTAATTCGGCTAGGTACACTTATTATAAATATATTTATCGATTAGATAGTTGATATTTTAACTTAATACATGATAGTAAAGAATAGGAGAAAAATATAAATTTTATGTTAATTGACAAAGTAACACTTTTCCTAGTCAATAATCCTGGATAATTTGTATAAATAATTTGTTATTAAGGCATTGAAAAATGAAATATCATCGGTTAAAAGAAGTTATTGAACTACTGTACCCCATATGGCAGGTATATCCAGAATTAAATTTGGTTCAATTATTACAAAAATTAGCTGATGAAGCTGGTTTTAAAGGAGATCTAGGTGATTTGACCGACGATACTTTGATCTATCATTTAAAAATGCGTAGTTCTCCAACGGAAGCTGTGATACCTGGATTGAAAAAAGATTATGAAGACGATTTCAAAACAGCGCTTTTACGTGCCCGGGGCATTATTAAAGATTAACCTGATAGAGATAATAAAGTGACACAGCAAAGTGCTTTTCATTTCAAAACGATTACCCCCGATTTAATTCATGATGCGTTATTAGAAGTTGGATTATACCCTGATTCAGGGATATTTGAGTTGAATAGTTATGAAAACCGAGTTTACCAGTTTGTAGATGAACAGCGTAAGCGTTACGTTGTGAAATTTTATCGTCCAGCTCGCTGGAATCAGACTCAGATTCAAGAAGAGCATGATCTTATGTTATCTTTACATGCAGCAGGTTTATCTGTTGTAGCTCCGCTATTTTTTGCCGGGCAAACTGTATTGGAGTATAGAGGTTTTTTCTATGCAGTTTTTCCAGCTGTTGGTGGACGGCAATATGAGGCTGATAACTTGTTACAGTTGGAAGAGGTTGGCCGATTAATTGGACGTATTCATCAAATAGGATACCAACACAACTTTACCTCTCGCCCAACTATTGGAATTGATGAATATTTAATTACGCCTCGTGAAATTTTAGCTAATACTTCTTTATTGACTGCTGATTTAAAGCCGAGTTTCCTATTAGTTGTTGATAAACTAATTGAAGAAGTAAAAAAACGCTGGTCTCAACAATATCGTTGCCTCCGCTTACAGGGGGATTGTCATCCTGGTAATATTTTGTGGCGAGATGGCCCTTTTATTGTCGATTTTGATGATGCTCGTAATGGCCCAGCAATACAAGATTTATGGATGCTTTTAAATGGCGAACGTCGGGAACAACGAATTCAACTGGAAATATTATTAGAAGGTTATACTGAATATGCGCATTTTGATAAGGAGCAATTAACTCTGATTGAGCCTTTACGGGCAATGCGGATGGTTCATTATTTATCATGGATTGTTCGGCGATGGGAAGATCCGGCTTTTGCGCGTGCTTTTCCTTGGATGATTGAATATGATTTTTGGCGTAAACAGATGTTACTTTTTTCTGAACAGATCAATGCGCTAAATGAGCAGCCTTTGCAACCCGGTTTAGCATATTAATAAATGGAAAATATTTTTGGAGAGTGAGTAATATGAATAAGTTTTGGTTAGCCTTGATAGGGTTAGTAATGTCTTATAGTGTTTCTGCAGCAAGTTACACAGAGGGTACTGAATTTATCAAAATACAAAAAGCGGTACAAAATGCACCTCGCGTAGTAGAGTTTTTTTCTTTTTACTGTCCACATTGTTATCAATTTGAATCCATCTATCATGTTTCACAAACAGTAGCCAAAAATTTACCTAAAGATATTAAAATGGAACGCTACCATGTTGATTTTTTGGGGCCATTAGGCGCTGAGTTAACCAAAGCTTGGACGGTAGCAATGGTGTTAAAAGTTGAGGATAAAGTGTCACCGTTGCTGTTTGAAGGGATCCAAAAGTCAGAATCGATAAATACACCCGCTGATATTAAAGCATTATTTATTAGAGCTGGCGTCAAAAGTGAAGAATATGATGCAGCGCTAAATAGTTTTGTCGTTAAATCGTTGGTGGTAAAACAGCAGCAAGCAGCGAACGATTTTCAATTACGTGGCGTGCCAGCTATGTTTGTTAATGGTAAGTATATGGTACGTAACAACGGTATAACCATTGAAGATGCCGACCATTATGCTAAAGCTTATTCTGATGTTGTTAACTTTTTAATTAGCAAATAAGTAAATCTTTTTTCCGCTTGTTTGGAATTGCACCCTGTTGTGCCAACGGTTTAACATATTGGTACAACAGCGGATTTTTTCTTTTTTTTGGCATATTATTCTGTAATATCCACAAAAAAATGTTAACCAACAAAAATAGCAGCGCGATATTATTTTTATCCGTAACGTCTTGATTCTCATTTAATATTGTTTTCTAAGCTAAATCTGTTTAACTATTGAATATAGTATAATAAGAAGATTTACACACAAGTTTATCCACAGGATGTTCTGGTGCTATCAGCGTTGGAAAAGTGACAAATTGAAAATAAATTCAGGCAAAATTCGTTTCTCTCTCATGAGTGTGGCATTCTATCACTATTAATTACTTTGATGATGAAAAAGACTATGGCTCAAATTGCAGAAAACCCATATATCCTAGTTGATGGCTCTTCTTACCTTTATCGTGCATATCATGCTTTTCCCCCATTAACCAATAGTGCAGGTGAACCAACTGGTGCTATGTATGGTGTTCTTAATATGCTCCGTAGTTTAATTATGCAATATAAGCCGAGTCATATTGCGGTCGTATTTGATGCTAAAGGAAAAACTTTTCGAGATGAATTATTTGAGCAGTACAAATCTCAACGACCCCCGATGCCTGATGATTTACGTGAACAAATAGCGCCGCTACATGAAATGGTTGCTGCCATGGGGCTTCCTTTGTTGGTTGTTGCTGGTGTAGAAGCTGATGATGTAATAGGTACATTAGCTTTACAGGCTAGTAAGAAAGGATTACCTGTATTAATTAGTACAGGTGATAAAGATATGGCTCAATTAGTGACTGCTAATATTACACTCATTAATACTATGACGAACACCATTTTAGGGCCGGCAGAGGTTGTTGATAAATATGGCGTGCCGCCTGAGTTGATGGTTGATTTCCTCGCATTGATGGGTGATTCTTCTGATAATATTCCTGGTGTACCTGGGGTAGGAGAAAAAACAGCATTAGCTTTATTGCAAGGGATTGGCGATCTGGCAACGATTTACCAGAACTTATCAGCAATTGCACCATTGGGATTTCGTGGATCGAAAACATTAGCAGAAAAGATGGCACAACATAAAGATATTGCTTTCTTATCTTATAAATTAGCCACAATTAAGACTAATGTTGACTTAACGACAGATTATGATGGATTGGTTATGCAGGCGCCTGATATTGAAAAGTTACACGCGCTTTTTAGTCGTTATGAATTTAAGTGTTGGTTAGCTGATTTACAAAATGGTGGTTGGCTAACGAAAAAAACTGCTCAATCTTCAACCACTACTTCTGTTAACAATAATGATATTTTTTTAGCTAAAGAGCCGGTTGCCGCATTATCAACAGAACATTATCAAACGATATTGACCAAAGCTGATTTGATGCAATGGGTTGAAAAATTGCAATCGGCAAAGTGTTTTGCCTTTGATACCGAAACTGACAGCCTTGATACGCTATCAGCCCATCTCATTGGACTCTCTTTTGCCATCGAAGAAGGTAACGGTGCTTATCTTCCGCTAGGGCATGATTATCTTGATGCGCCACAACAATTACCCTTAGATGAGGTATTAGCGGCGATAAAACCGATTTTAGTTGACAAAAATATTCAAAAGATTGGTCAGAATTTAAAATTCGATTATGGCATAATGGCAAATTATGATATTGAATTAAAAAATATGGCCTTTGATACGATGCTGGAATCTTACGTATTAAATAGTGTCGCCGGACTGGGACGTCATGATATGGATAGCTTAGCTCAACGGCATCTCAATCATAAAACTATAACTTTTGAAGAGATTGCTGGCAAAGGAAAAAATCAGCTAACGTTCAATCAAATCCCACTCGAACAAGCGTCAACTTATGCAGCCGAAGATGCAGATGTCACTTTATTATTACACCAAACCCTATGGCCTCAGCTAGAGGCAGAACCAAAATTAAAAGGCATTTTTCAACAGATAGAGATGCCGCTAGTACCGGTATTAGCCCGTATGGAGCGGATTGGAGTGCTTATTGATGCAAATAAGCTTGCTAAACAATCTCAGGAGATAGCAAGCCGATTAATGGAAATTGAAAAAGAAGCATATGCTATTGCTGAGCAAGAATTTAATTTGGCATCACCTAAACAGTTGCAAGCCATTTTGTTTGAAAAACTTCAATTGCCAGTGGTAAAGAAAACTCCTAGTGGAACACCTTCCACGAATGAGGAAGTTTTAGAGGAGCTTGCCTTTAGTCATGAGCTGCCAAAAATTATTTTGCAACACCGTAGCTTGTCAAAATTGAAATCGACTTACACCGATAAACTACCGATGATGATCCACCCCAAAACGAAACGGGTACATACTTCCTATCACCAGGCAGTAACGGCAACTGGCAGACTCTCTTCCCGTGATCCTAATTTACAAAATATTCCAGTTAGAACTGAGGAAGGACGAAGGATCCGTCAAGCGTTTATTGCTCGGGAAGGTTATAAAATTGTAGCCGCAGATTATTCGCAAATCGAATTGCGTATTATGGCTCACCTTTCGCAGGATAAAGGATTGCGTGATGCTTTTGCCGAAGGAAAAGATATTCATCGAGCAACTGCGGCAGAGGTTTTTGGTGTATTGTTGACTGATGTTACTAATGAACAGCGTCGTAGCGCAAAAGCGATTAATTTTGGTTTAATCTATGGTATGAGCGCTTTTGGATTATCCCGTCAGTTAGGAATTACGCGTGGCCAAGCGCAGCATTATATGGATCGTTATTTTGAGCGCTATCCTGGTGTTTTAAGTTATATGGAACGTACTCGTAAGCAAGCTGCCGAGCAAGGATATGTTGAAACGCTAGCCGGACGTCGACTCTATTTGCCTGATATTAATTCTCGTAATGCAATGCGACGTAAAGCATCTGAACGTGAAGCTATTAACGCACCAATGCAAGGAACGGCGGCTGATATTATAAAGAAAGCGATGATCGCATTAGATAAATGGATTGAATCGGTAAAACCTGATCTTTATATGTTGATGCAAGTACACGATGAATTAGTATTTGAAGTAAAAGAGTCTGCAGTTGAGAGGTCACAACAAAAAATCCGTCAGTTAATGGAAAAAAGTATGCAACTAACTGTTCCACTAAAAGTTGATATTGGTATTGGTAATAATTGGGATGAAGCACATTAAATAATAAAATATTTTGCAAGAATAAGGCTGCATTTATGCTATTTGTCGATAAAAATTTTAATCAAACCAACTAATTTTATTTGTGACAAAATAACATAGTGGGTAATCACTGACTTTTGTTAGATGAGTAACCCTACTGTTTTGACCAAACCATGCAGTTTTTATCACTAAAAATGTATAATATTGACTAATTAAGTACTAAAGTTATCAAAAAAATCGGTATTGATTACATTAAGTAAAGTTATAGCCTCAATCTGATGAAAAAAGTAACAAAAAAACTTTTTTTTCTTCGCGAAATAAAGTAAAGTAATTCGTGTAGGGTACAGAGGTAAGATGTTCTATTTTTAAAATCTATTACTTTGTGTAATCAGATAAGCTGATTATTAAGCTGCTCTAGTCAAATAATTGACTAGAGCATTTTTTTATTTGTATTTAAGAAAATGTAACGGCGGTGATAAAGAAATACCTTTAATTATCCATCATGTAGATTAATTATGTTTAGAATGTTGCTCGTTAAACCATTCATCTAATTTAAGTTGTAATTTATCAATACCCATTTTTTTTAATGAAGAAAAAGTTTCAACTTGTAAATTACCAGCCACGGTTTTTAATTTATTACGTACGGCAATAACTTGCGCTTTTCGTTTATTCGGAACTAGTTTGTCTGCTTTCGTTAGCAATACAAGTATTGGAATATTCATTGCCACAGACCATTCAATCATTTGTATATCCATATCTTTTAATGGATGACGAATGTCCATTAATATTATCAATCCTTTTAAACATTTTCTTTTTTGTAAATATTCGCTTAATGCTTGTTGCCATTGGCGTTTAACTGATTCGGGGACTTCTGCATAACCGTAGCCAGGTAAATCAACCAGTCTAATACCCTCTGCGACTTCGAACAGATTGATTAACTTTGTTCTGCCAGGTGTTTTACTGGTACGCGCTAAATTTTTTTGTTGGGTAAGTGCATTTAATGCGCTAGATTTACCGGCGTTAGAACGGCCAGCGAAGGCAATTTCTATCCCATGATCGTTTGGTAAATGGTGAATATCAGGCGCGCTTGTGACAAATTTTGTCTGGTGATAGTTGTAATTTTTGTTTGTCATCATTGTTTCTCGCTGATTTCGGCTTAAAGTAGAGAAATTATACCTTGTAGAGGATAAATTAAGATAGTGATAGCTACATGAAAGATAGATGATTATCCGTTAATCAATTTTATTAAAAATAACATTTTTTACATAAGAAAAAAATATGAAATGTGACAGAATAGATCCTATTATTTAATTAGGTCAATTTAGGCCAGTTATGTATTTTTACTTAGTATAATGACCTGACGGTACTAAATTTTAGCTTACATTTTCATCTAAAAAAAATTAAAAGGAACTTGAATGTTAAAACGTTTTTTTGTGCCGCTACTGGTAGCGTATATGGTTAGCATCTCTTCTTTTGCTGTCGCAGCTGAGGCTACTATTGTTAAATTAGTGACTTCTAAGGGGAATATCCTACTTGAATTAAATAATAAAAAAGCGCCTATAACTACCGATAATTTTATTCAGTATGTAAAAGAAGGTTATTATCAAAATACTATTTTCCATCGTGTGATCCCTGGTTTTATGATCCAAGGTGGTGGCTTTATTAGTGGTTTGCAACCTCAACCAAATATTCGCTTGCCAATCAAAAATGAAGCTGATAATGGCTTACGTAATTTACGTGGCACAATTGCAATGGCGCGCACATCAGCTAAGGATAGTGCAACTAGCCAATTTTTTATCAATACAGCAGATAATGCATTCTTAGATCATGGCCAACGTGATTTTGGCTATGCCGTTTTTGGTAAAGTGATTGACGGAATGGATGTAGTTGACAAAATTTCGAGTGTAACAACAACAAATATTGGTCCCTACCAAAATGTACCGACTGAAGAAATAAAAATTATTTCTGCCAGTATAGAATAATTTATTTAATAGCAGAAAATATTTTCTGCTATTAAATTTAACATAATTTTTTAATATTCAATGACAATTAAAAAACTAAAATAATTTATCTGCCTTTATCTTGCTATTACCGGTAAAACTTTACTTTATAATAAAACAAAATATCCATCAGTTTATTAATTTATATCGTTATCATTGTTGCTAATGAGGAATTATTGTTTGAGTAAGCTACTACCTAGTTGCCAGAAACTAATAGAAAATATTGTTGAACCTAAAATAGAACATAACAATAATCAATTTTCAGAATTGTTAAATATGGCGCCTATGTCTACTTATTTTTTGGATGAGAAAATTAAATACACACCGGGCGAAAAGATTCGATTTTCTGAAAAAACACAAATACTTATTTCAAGTTCAGCAACATTGAGCCGAGCATTGAAAACATTGGAAGTTGATGGTTGGAAATTAGTTGTAGCGCAACGAGGGCAAGGAACTGCTACCGATTTGCGACGGAAAACTGTTTTTATTTCAAATCGAGTTTTGAATCATCCTAATTTGACTATACAAGCACTATCCCATGAAATTGGGCATATTTTTTATACAGAAAAGCCAAATATAGAATCTAAATCAAATTTTATTTCTTATTTTTTAGCGAGTGAAGGTGCTGCGACGATTAAAAATATTGAGATCCAACGAGAAATTATTAATCACATGGCAGTAGATATTGGAATTATGGCAAATCCAAGAAATATAAAATGTTATAATGAAGTCTATGATAATTATCTTATTGATAACAAATTTGATGAAGCGACTAAATATATTGGTGAAATTTATCGATATAACGAAATAACATCAAATAACTTAAAACCTTATGGTCAATATTATAACGAAGTTTATAATGATTTATAGTTATCACTTATAATTATTCTAATTAATAATTATTATGTTTATTTATTGAAATGAAACATTTTGATTGATTTTTATGAGCTATTTTTTTCTGCGGTTATGGTATGATAGCCAACTTTGTTATTATGGTATTATAATCTGTACAATTTTCCTTAATAATAAAGATCAAAATTAAGGAATTATTACTATAAAAATCATTTGGATAGCTAGTTATGCTTTTGATAATTGATAACTATGATTCGTTTACCTATAACCTTTATCAATATCTGTGTGAATTAGGGGTTAATGTCGTGGTTAAGCGTAATGATGCAATAACTATCTCGGAGATAGAAACATTAGCGCCGACACATTTAGTCATTTCACCAGGTCCATGTACACCTAACCAGGCGGGTGTTTCACTTGAAACAATTTCCTATTTTGCCGGTAAGATCCCAATTTTGGGTGTTTGCCTTGGTCACCAGGCGATTGGACAGGCTTTTGGTGCTTCTATTGTTAAAGCGAGAGAAGTAATGCATGGTAAAGTATCCGCAATTCATCATAATCAGCAAGGTATTTTTAAAGGATTAAATCGTCCATTACAGGTAACTCGTTATCATTCTTTGGTGATTGATGCTGGAACATTGCCCGCAACTTTTGAAGTGACTGCATGGACGTTACATGATGGAAATATTGATGAAATTATGGGTATCCGGCATAAAACACTACCTATTGAAGGTGTTCAATTTCATCCGGAAAGTATCTTGAGTGAGCAAGGACATGAGTTATTAAATAATTTTCTAAAGTATTAATTTATCAAGAATTAGTTCAAGTTTGGCTATTTATATTCAATGATTAATATAACTATCAATATTGGATAAAGTAGGCTTTATTTTGCTTGAGATGTAAACTTCAATAGGGTGAAAAGTAGTCTATGGTAAAGGGTTTGTTTAAATATTATTAAAACATGTGTTTTTGTATTTACTATCGATAAAAGACTACTATTAAAAATAATAAAAAAATTTTTGTTAAATTCTTTATTATCAAAAAATGGTAGCAAGATGATCATCTGTAAACGGGTTTTTGCTGACAAAGCCAGTAATAATGGCTATCGGGTTTTGGTTGATAGGATATGGCCTAGAGGCATTAAAAAGCAAGACCTTCGTTATGATGAATGGAATAAAAATGTTGCTCACTCAAATGATTTAAGAAAATGGTTTCATAAATATCCAGCAAATTTTGAGTTGTTTAAGCGACTTTATTTTGCAGAGTTAGAAAATAATCCTGATAGTTGGCAACATTTATTGCTTAAAACAAAATCAGGTTGTTTGGTGCTTCTTTTTTCCAGCAAAGATGAAGATCATAATAATGCCGTGGTATTAAAATCATTTTTGGAAAATAAACTCAATAGGGTTTGATCATTATACTTTAGCTATCTAGTTAATTTTCTGATAGATAGTCTGATTATTTTTAATTTCGAATATCATATTAAATCAGTATCATCATTCAGCTATCCAATTTATTTTATTTATTAACCGTTTTATTCGATTTTTTTATTATTATTGTGTGCTATATATTCATAATTGAAGTATATATTTAATAAGAATAATAAAAAACAAACTTATAAAACCAATACGCTACATAAAAGTAGGTACTGGTTTATAGAATATTAACGCGTACCGTAAACGACAATAGTTTTACCGTGAGCAGAAATTAGATTTTGATCTTCTAGCATTTTTAGGATACGTCCCACTGTTTCGCGTGAGCATCCTACTATTTGACCTATCTCTTGACGAGTAATTTTAATTTGCATCCCATCTGGATGCGTCATCGCGTCAGGTTGTTTGGCTAAATTTAATAATGTTTGTGCAATACGTCCTGTGACATCTAAAAAAGCGAGATTACCGACTTTTTCAGACGTTGTTTGTAAGCGTTTAGCCATTTGCGCTGATAACCGCATTAAGATATCTGGATTTACCTGTATTAATTGGCGGAATTTTTTATAAGAAATTTCAGCGACTTCACAGGCGCTTTTAGCTCTAACCCAAGCTGTGCGTTCTTGCCCCTCCTCAAATAATCCAAGTTCACCAATAAAGTCCCCTTGATTCAGGTAGGAAAGGATCATCTCTTTTCCTTCTTCATCTTTAATCAAAACAGCAACAGAACCTTTTACAATATAATAAAGAGTTTCTGCTTTTTCGCCCTGATGTATAAGAGTACTTTTGGATGGATATTTGTGAATATGGCAGTGTGACAAAAACCATTCAAGAGTAGGGTCTGTGTGTGGTTTGCCGAAAACCATTCGCTTAATCCTCTAATGTTATTGCAGCCTGAATACCAAAATACGAGTCTTCACAAGGCTGACTCATCTTATAAAGTTCTAACATAGCATACTAACTTGTTTAGTTTGGGAAAGTTAATATTAACTATAGGGTATATTGATTCGGAATTTTTGGTATTGATCTTAACCATACTATAAATGTGCTTTTGCTTTGTAGCATAATAAAAGCATCCTGTCTCTACTGTCTCGATTCAGCAATATTGT
This sequence comes from Arsenophonus endosymbiont of Apis mellifera, assembly GCF_903968575.1. Lineage (NCBI taxonomy): Bacteria > Pseudomonadati > Pseudomonadota > Gammaproteobacteria > Enterobacterales > Morganellaceae > Arsenophonus > Arsenophonus endosymbiont of Apis mellifera. The sequence continues at coordinate 77,642 of NZ_CAJCFU010000071.1, forward strand.
ATAAGCCAAAAATTTCATATTTTAGCAATAAGTTGATTAGTTTTATTGTATTTATTAATAAGTATCACTAAGTAAATATTACAAATAAAAAATAAAACTGGAATAATAATATATTATTTCATAAGTTATCAAATTATAGCAAAAATAAATATTAACATTATAAAATAATTACTATATAAAATAATTAACAAGGAAATGTTAACGTTATTATTATACTATAAATAAAAGATAATTTTATGCACAGTTTAAATCTTAAAGTGGGTATAAGAATAAAAAATTGATATAAGTAAAAATATAATGCTGTATTGTTAGCTTCTTTTATGGATAATTTTCTTATTAGAGACGAGCTTTTTTACTAATGGAGTCATAATTAACTCTAGTGCTAAACCTAGTTTCCCGCCTGGAACAACTAATGTATTTATTGATGAAATAAATGAATTGTGTAACATGGCTAAAAGATAGGAAAAATTGATCTGGGTCAGACCATTAAATCGGATCACTATAAAACTTTCATCAGGAGAAGGAATGGCTTTAGCGGCAAAGGGGTTAGAGGTATCGACGGTTGGAACGCGTTGAAAGTTGATATGGGTGCGAGAAAATTGTGGGGTGATGTATTTAATGTAATCTCCCATTGAGCGAATAACTGAATCCATCACAGCTTCTCTTGAATGACCCCGTTCTGATGTATCACGAATTAGCTTCTGGATCCATTCAAGATTAACAATAGGCACAACGCCGACTAATAAGTCTACATGTTTAGCGACATTATATTTTGATGTTACAACACCACCATGTAACCCTTCATAAAATAGTATATCGGTATTTTTAGGCAATGCTTCCCATGGCGTAAAAGTTCCAGGCTGAAGATTGTAGGGGACTGCTTCATCATAGGTATGTAAATAATGTCGACGTTTTCCTGTCCCTTTTTCGCCATACTCGATTAAACTTCGTTCTAGCAGACCAAAGTCATTGGATTCAGGCCCAAAATAACTAATATGACGACTCTGTTCTTTAGCTTTACGAATAGCAACATCCATTTCAGGGCGAGTATAACGATGAAAGCTATCACCTTCAATGGTTGCTGCCGAAAGTTTTAGCTGGGTAAAGATTTTTTGAAATGCAAGGCTAGTAGTGCTGGTGCCCGCACCACTGGAGCCTGTTACCGCAATGATCGGATGATTAGCTGACATATAAATAGCTTCCATTACGCACTTAGATAACACAATGTTTTAACACATTAATTACAATAACGTAAAATTTATTTTTAGATAGTAATATATACAGTTATTAAAGGATCTAATTGTGTTTTTGGCAAAATATTTATCGTTTCATGCAATTCAGACCAGACAAGCACAACACTTCCTAATCGTAATTGCTGCTTAATATCCTCAACTTTTTCATCCAGTGTTTTCTCATCTTTACCGTAATCTGTTCCTTCTCGTAAGACAAAGCTTTCGATCAAATTATTTAAAGTATCCGCTGCTAGTTGTTGCCATGGAATGATCATAAATTACGGCTCCAGATATGGGGTTAACCAATCAGGTATACGTTGCTCAAGCCACATTTGAGGTTGTTTTAATGTGCCACTAACAAACCCAACGTGACCACCATGTTCTGTTATTTGATACTCGATATTAGCAGGTAATTGGGTGATATTTGGTACAACTTCAGGCGCCATAAAAGGATCATCTTTTGCATGAATAATCAGTGTTGGCACACGGATATTGGGTAACCGAGGCAGAGCACTACATTGATTATAATAATCCGTCGCATCTTTAAAACCGTGTATTTTTGCCGTAACGACATTATCAAAATCACGCAGCCGTTTTAGTTTTTTTAGTTGTAGCAAATTAAGCGGTAATGAACCTGGGTAGCGAATGAGTTTGCGTGTTGCATTACGTTTAAGGCCATTTAGTAAATAACGTTCATAAAATTGTGAAATCCCTTTTTCTAAACGAATTGAACAAGGTTCTAACATTAAAGGAGCAGAAACAATGACTCCGGCATTAACATCAGCATATTGCCCAGTTTCAGCTAAATAGCAAGCTAACATATTACCACCAAGCGAGTAGCCAACAGCGGCAATTGGTACTTGACCGTAAATTGTTTTCTGCCATTTGAGGAAGTAACGGGCATCGGTAATTTCACCGGAATGATAAATACGTTTTTGCCGATTTGGTTCTCCACTACAGCCACGAAAATGCATAATTACACCGAGCCATCCTCTTTTTTTCGTCGCTTCCAACATGCCATGGGCATATGGACTTCTAAAGCTGCCTTCTAAGCCGTGAAAAATGACTAGCCGAGGTTTATGTTTTGCAGATTGAGGATCTTCACTCCAAGCGAGATCAATAAAATCACCATCAGGCAATTCGAGGCGTTGCCATAGTGGTTTGATTTGCGGCTTTTTCCTCACAATACGGGGTAATAGTGTTTGTAAATGAGGGTTTTTAGCCCAATTTATTGGTTGAAAATTTTTACTCATAATTGTAAATCTAAATAATTAATTTTACATATATTCTGATAATATATTGTTATTTTTAATATGAAAAAAGATTAATCATAGTTAATCAAAGGATCTTAAATGAGTCATGGGCTGATTTTTGCGCTATTTACTTTTTTATTTATTGTGGCGATTACTCCTGGTCCAAATAATTTATTATTTACGTCATCAGGGGCTCAGTATGGTTTACGGCGTTCAATACCTTTAATATTCGGCGTAATATTAGGTATCCAGAGTATACTATTTATTTCTGCTGGTGGTCTTGCTGTTCTTTTACTGGTTTCGCCAGTGTTACAAATTATAATGAAACTCGTTGGGAGTTTTTATTTATTATGGCTTGCTTGGAAACTCGCTACATCCCACCATGTGCAACTTAATACAGAGTCTCAAGTTGCTAAATCAATTAAATGGTATCAAGGGAGTTTATTACAATTCTTGAATCCCAAGGCATGGATGATGGGGTTAGGGGCGGTTAGTAGTTATAGTGTGGCTGATAACTACGTTAACTCGATTCTGATCATAAGTTTTGTTATGTTGATTGTCAATTTAATCGGTGGTTTTATCTGGGTTGGCTTTGGTTCGTTAATCGGTATCCTGCTTCGCGGGCGGAATGCTTGGTTTATTTTTAATATTACAATGAGTATTTTTACCCTCGCTTGTATTCCTTTTATTTGGTTGCAATAGTGATGCAAAAAAGGGCAGCCCCTTTTTTGCATTAATTTAGTTCGGCATTTTTACTAGCGAACAAATAAGTAAAAATAAAACCAAATAAATAGGAAATCAGTAAGCCAGCAATATAGATAAGTATACCGTTAAAAATCCCAGTTGTAGATGTCATCAATGGAATAGCAATTAATCCGGATGGACCGAAAACCGAATTGAGGCCAATTGGTTGACCTAACCAGGCAACTAATCCGATAAAAAAACCACCAGCGGCGCCGCCTAAACAAGCAGTTATAAAAGGTTTAATGCGCGGTAGCGTCACACCATAGATTAAAGGCTCAGCAATACCTAATATGCCTGGGATTATTGCCCCGCGTATCTGATTTCGTAAGCTAGAATCCTTAGCTGATTTAATATAGAGCGCTAATGCTGCACCAATCTGACCGCCGCCAGCCATAGCCAGGATTGGGAAAAGAGGATTAAACCCTTGTGTCTCCATTAATGCGAAATATACCGGAATAAAACCTTGATGGACACCAAAAACAACCGCGATCAAAAATAGACCCGCCAATATAGCGGTACCAAATGGATTGCCATTTAAGTGTATAAATAACCAGGACATACCAGTAAACAAATAGCTGCCAATCGGCATAATAATGGTGTAGGTAATGGCGCCAACAATAAGCAATGTGATTGCTGAAGTCAGTATCATATCTAAGTTGGCAGGAATAATTTTCCTGATTTGTTGCTCAACCCAGGCACCACAGATACAAGCGAGTAAAATACCAATAATGTTACCCCGAGGATCAATGGTGTAATTGAAAAAGGTGCTCATATTGGAGAAGAAGCCTGTTGTTGCGTGCGGATCGTAGCCTAGAATAAAAAGTGACGCAATAATGGCACCATTAATACCTGAACCGCCAAAAACTTTTTGCGTATTGTAACCAATCAAGATCCCTAGAAAAGCATAAAGGCCTTTGCTAAAGACAGACATATAAAGTATTAAGTGAACAAGAAAAGTCTGTTGTGTTGCCTCAGTGGGTAGACCCGCTGGATAGTATACTTGTTTGGCCAATGTTGCGAAGCCAAGTAATAAACCAACGGCAATGAAACCCGGTATCAGTGGGGTAAAGATGGTGGCAAAAGTGGATAAAAATTTATGCACAACACTAGTTTGTTTGGTTTTTAATTGTTTTTTGTTGTCAGCAGCAATTTTTTGTAAATCATTGCTAGCGGGTAATATTGTTTCTGTCTCAGAGCTGTTTGCTAATAATTGTTTTATCATATCATTAGCTGTTTGTGCCTTACCTGGACCTAATATAATTTGTAGTTGTTTATCACTTTCAATAATCCTAAAACACCGGGAATTTGTTTGAGGCGATTTTTGTCAACTAGTTGTATGTCATGCAACGAGATACGTAAGCGTGTCATACAGTTGCCGTACTGAATAATATTTTTAGCGCCACCAATAGTTGCCAGTATTTGTTTTAGCATTTCATTAGTTATTTTTGCCATGGTTCTTTTCCTTTAAAACGATTATTGATGGCCAGTATGCTGTTTTAAGGCGGCACGAATAAAACCATGATTATCAGCTAACATTTGTTTAGCTTGCTGGGCACTAAAACCGGTAAGGATCATAACGATAGCGGTTTTACAATGGTTATTACATTCAATAAGGGCTTGTTCTGCTGTTGTTCTATCACACTCTGTCGCAGCCATGACAATCTGTTTTTGCCGTTCAATAAGTTTAGCATTGGTTGCTTCTACATCTACCATGAGGTTACCGTATACTTTCCCAATTCGTATCATGGCACCTGTCGTTATCATATTAAGGACTAATTTTTGCGCCGTGCCAGCTTTCATTCGTGAAGAGCCAGTGATCACTTCAGGGCCAACAATTGGTGTTATTGCAATATCTGCTATGTTGACCATTTCACTGTTGGGGTTACAACTAATACAGGCAACAGTTGCTCCTGTCGTTTTAGCATAGTTCATTGCACCTAGCACATAAGGTGTGCGGCCACTGGCAGCGATGCCAACTAAAATATCTGTTTGATTGAAATTAAAAGCTTTAAGATCATCCGCACCAAGCTGAGGATTATCTTCAGCGTTTTCTACCGCTTGTAGAATCGCTTGGTGTCCACCTGCGATTAGACCGACTACCATGTCACGTGGAGTGCCATAGGTTGGTGGACACTCACTTGCATCTAAAATGCCTAAACGGCCTGAAGTGCCAGCACCACTGTAAAACAATCTACCATTATGCTGAAAAGCATAGGCAACTTTGTCAATAACAAGCGCAATTTCAGCGAGCGTTTGTTCAACACCAATCGGCACTTTCTTATCTTCCTGGTTAATAATTTTTAATATATCTAAGGTTGATAATGTATCAATGTTATTACTAACAGGGTTACGGCTTTCTGTTACCATTTTATTTAGATCTAATGTCATTGGATATTTCCTATATGTCGTTTTTAAGAGATATTAAGGAATTATTTATTCTTTATGTGTGTTATTGATCACAAAGCAATCTATTCTTTTTTAATGGTAATAAGAGAATAAGAGAAAAATGAAAATAATATTTTGTTAGCTAATTTATTGTTTAATCAGCTATTAATTGATTAGAATAATAGATAATAAAATAGGAATAATTTATCATAATTATTTTAATCGGTAAGCTTGATATTATGAGTAATCTTAAGTATAGCATGGCGATATTGAGTAAAATTTCATGGTTGTTACCTCAATTAGCGTTAAATCAGCAGAAAATTGCGACCTTTATTCTTGAACAGCCACAAACGGTATTACTACTTTCATCACAACAAATCGCAGAGCAAATAGGTGTCAGTCAATCCGCTATTGTTAAATTTAGTCAGAAAGTTGGTGTCAAGGGATTCCCGGCTTTAAAACTGGCTATTAGTGAAGAACTAGGGCGTAAGCAAGTAGTTACTGAGCGAATGCATAACGTTATTCATAATCAGATTGCCAGCAATGATAGTTTGATGGTTATTGCACAGAAACTGGCACAAGAAAAAATTGATTCTGTCATGGAAACAACACGACGAATTAATTATTCGGTTTTTAATAAAGTTGCTACATTGGTTAATAATGCACAAAGAGTACAGATTGTTGGCATTGGTGGGTCAGCGTTAGTAGCCAAAGATCTCTATTATAAATTGCAAAAAATAGGTATTACTACGCTAGTTGATTTAGATCACCATGTTCAGATAACAACAGCGCTAACCCTTACTACAAAAGATATTCAGATCGCTATTTCATTTAGTGGAAAGCGAAAAAATATTTGCGAGGCAGCAGCAATAGCTAAGCAACATGGAGCTAAGGTGATTGCTATTGTTGGTAATAAACAACAGACTCCATTAGTAAAGTTAGCTGATTATGTATTAGAAAGTGTCGCTAGTGAAAATGAATGGCGTAGTTCATCAATTTCTTCTCGTGCCGCACAAAACACGCTGACCGATTTATTATTCCTAGCGCTATTACAAAAACGCGAGGAAAAAGCCCGATCGTTAATCATAAATGCCCGTTTAATGATCAACAAATTAGATGAGTAGTGACTGACGGCACAAGCCTCATCCATTTATGCTTTGCTTTGCGATGTTTTATTAATCATATATAAGAAGATCAGCGTTGCATTGAATCATGCCTGAAATTCGAACTCTTTTATCATATTTTCCAATGTTTCTTGCCATGCTAACCACTCGGTTTCAATTTCTTCTAATGTGAATTTTGTCTCAGTTTGCTGTCTTAGGTAATTGTTAAGCTCAGATTTACGATTGTGGTTATAAATATCACTGTCAGCCAATTTTTGTTCAATTTGAACTAATTGATTGGATAAACTTGTTATCTTTTGTTCTAACATTGATAACTGTTTTCTGATTGGTTGCGTGCGTTGGCGGAATTCTGCTTCACGTCGTTTTTGTTCTTTACGATCTTGGGCAGTTAAGTTACCTGATAGCAACTTATCTTGTAACTGCTCTTGACGAATTTGTTGGTGCTGTTGTTTATTCTGTTCGGTTAACCATTTTTGATAATCTTCCAGATCACCGTCAAAAGGTTCAACCTGACCTTGATGAATACGGTAAAACTCATCAGTTGTTGAGCGTAGTAAATGGCGATCATGAGACACAACAATTAAGGCACCATCAAATGCAATCAATGCTTCTGTTAATGCCTGTCGCATATCCAAATCTAAATGGTTAGTTGGTTCATCAAGTAGCAGAAGATTGGGCCGCTGCCAGACAATCAAGGCTAATACTAATCTCGCTTTTTCCCCGCCGGAAAAATGTCTACAAGGCTCATTTACCTTGTCGCCTTTAAAGCCAAAGCCACCAAGATAGTCGCGCATATGCTGTTCAGTTTCTTGCACAGCAAGGCGACTAAGATGTTGTAAAGGCGATTCATCTATGCGCAAATAATCTAATTGATGTTGCGCGAAATATCCAAGTTTAATGCCTTTAGCTAAGGAAATTTCCCCCTGTTGCGGTAATAGATCACCAGAAAGTAACTTGATTAAAGTTGATTTACCCGCTCCGTTACGGCCGAGTAAACCAATTCTTGAACCAGGAACCAGATTAAGTTTAATCGATTTTAAGATCACCTTGTCGCCATAACCTGCGCTAACTTTTTCCATTTTAAGCAATGGATTAGGCAAACAATCGGGTGGCCGAAACGAAAAATGAAAAGGATTATCAACGTGAGCGGGGGCAACTAATTCCATACGCTCTAGCATTTTAATCCGGCTTTGTGCTTGTTTGGCTTTTGACGCTTTATAACGAAAGCGATCAATATATTTTTTTAAGTGAGTTACTTTTTCCTGTTGATTGTCGTAAAGCGCTTGTTGCTGCGCTAATTTAGTCGCTCTTTGTTGCTCAAAGGAAGTATAATTACCCGTATATTCAAATAAGTTTTCTTGTTCAATATGTAGCACTTTGTCAATGATAGGATCGAGAAAATCTCTATCGTGGGAAATCAGGATTAACGTACCGGAATAATTTTTAAGCCATTTTTCTAACCAAATAACCGCATCTAAATCTAAATGATTAGTCGGTTCATCCAGTAACAAGAGATCAGAACGGCAAATTAATGCTTGCGCTAGATTTAGTCGCATCCGCCATCCACCAGAAAAGGCGCTAACAGGTTCTTCTATTTGTAATTGGGAAAAACCTAAACCGTGTAATAAACTAGAGGCACGAGCGCGAATAGTCCAGGCATTGATCGCATCCAGTTGACCATGTATTAATGCAATAGCATGACCATCATTTTTATCATTTGCTTGTTGCAATTGTTTTTCTAATTTGCGGTATTCATGATCGCCATCAATCACATATTCAAGGGCAGATTTTTTTAGGGCAGGTGTTTCTTGATTGACCCAAGCGAGAGCCCAAGTTGCAGGAAAAGTAATGCTTCCTGCTTCAGGTTGCATTTCACCTTTGATTGAAGAAAATAAAGTCGATTTTCCACAGCCGTTTTTGCCAATTAAGCCTACTTTTTGGCCGGGTGTGATGGAAGCTGTTGCATTATTTAATAAAACCCGAATGCCACAGCGTATTTGTAGTGAAGAAAATACAATCATATAAACCGTATCTTGATAATATATTAAATCATTTATAATTTTAAAGAATATAAATGGCCTTTGGTGTGTATGTTAACTAAAAATTGTGCTTCTGGCACGCTTTTGAGGAGCTAATTATGTCGCTACCACCCAAGATTCTCATTATCTATGCACATCCTGAACCTGCTGAATCTGTGGCGAATAAGATGCTCATTGAATATGTGCAGGATTTAGACAATGTTGTGATACATGATTTGTATGGTACTTATCCAGACTACTTTATTAATGCTAGTTATGAACGAAAGTTACTTTCTCAGCACGAAATTATCATTTTTCAGCATCCGCTTTATACCTATAGTTGTCCATCTCTTTTGAAAGAGTGGTTTGATAGAGTATTAACGCGAAATTTTGTTTGTGAGCAAAGTAAACAACTGAAAGGAAAATACTGGCGATCAGTTATTACCACCGGAGAGCCTCAGGAAGCTTATCAATACGGTGGTTATAATCGTTTTCCATTAAATGAATTGCTACGTCCTTTTGAACTTATTGCTTTAATGTGTGAAATGCAGTGGTTATCGCCAGTCATTATTTATATGGCAAGAAGACAGTCCCTGGAAGATATGCAGGAGTGCGCTAAAGCCTACCGTGATTGGCTGAAATCACCCTTAGAGCATGGAGGTTTATAATTATGGAAGAATTTAGTTTATTCCGTTCTATTATGATATTCCTGCTTGCGGGGGTCATTATGGTCCCTATTGCCCAAAAAATTCGTCTAGGGGCGGTATTAGGATATCTATTAACCGGTATTGTCATTGGGCCATTTGTACTCGGGTTTATAAGAAATGTTGATGAAATTATGCATTTCGCTGAACTTGGTATCGTTTTTTTGATGTTTTTAATTGGCCTGGAGCTTAATCCAACTAAATTATGGACATTAAGGCGTTCAATTTTTATTATTGGCACCGCTCAAGTGATCATAACAGCAGCATTAGTTACTGGTTTGCTTATTATTATTCATTTTTCTTGGCAAGCCGCCGTTGTAGGTGGGCTGGGCTTAGCCATGTCATCAACGGCAATTGCCTTACAGATTATGCATGAAAGGAGCATGAATAATACCGAAAGTGGGCGGTTAGGTTTTTCCGTTTTACTTTTTCAAGATATGGCAGTGATCCCGATATTGGCACTTATTCCATTTCTTGCCAGCGGAACAGCAGATAGCGATTGGTATCAAATTGGGCTAAAAGTAGTGGCTTTTGTTGGTTTATGGGTCGGAGGGCGCTATTTATTACGGCCATTATTTCATTTGGTTGCCAAGTCCGGTATTCATGAAATATTTACTGCCGCTTCTTTACTTGTCGTATTAGGGGCGGCTTTTTTTATGGAAAAACTGGGTTTTTCTATGGCGCTGGGCACATTTATGGCGGGTGTATTACTGGCTGATACAGAATTTCGTCATGAGTTAGAGATCACCATAGAGCCTTTTAAAGGATTATTGTTAGGTTTGTTTTTTATTTCTGTTGGCATGTCACTAAATTTAGCCATCCTTTGGTCACATTTATTAGAAATAATTATCGGTGTTGTGATCTTGGTAATATTAAAATTTGTTATTCTCTATATTTTAGGTTGGTTAGCGCAGGTGCGTCGTTCTTCACGTCTACTTTTTGCTGGAGTGTTGAGTCAGGCCGGTGAATTTGCATTTATTATCTTTTCGACTGCCATTAATGTCAAAGTCATAAATAATGAGCAGATGTCGTTGTTATTAGTTATTGTTACTTTATCTATGATGACAACGCCACCGATAATGCAGCTAATCAGCAAATTACTGACTCACTGGTATAATGTCCGTAATGAACCGCTTGAAAAACCTTTTGTTGAGGATACCGATCCGCAAGTTATTTTGGTAGGGTTTGGACGTGTTGGTCAAGTTGTTGGTCGTTTATTAATGGCCAATAAAATTCGTATTACGGTATTGGAGCAAAATGTTAGTGCAATTCATACTATGCGACGCTATGGCTATAAAGTTTATTATGGTGATGCGCAAGATTTGCAATTATTGCGATCGGCAGGTGCGGCAAAAGCCAGTGTGATTGTTATTACCAGCGATAACCCAGAAGAAGTGATGGGGATTGTTCATCTATGTCAGGCTAATTTTCCTAATCTTCATATTATAGCGAGGGCACGAGGACGTTTTGAAGCGCATCAATTAAGAGAAAATGGTGTGACGGATTTTTGCCGAGAAACATTTGTCAGTGCTCTTGAGATGGGTGAACGGACATTGATAAATCTAGGTGTACATCCTCATCAGGCTCATCGAGCAAAACAGCATTTTCGTCGACTAGATGTTAAAATATTTAAAGAAAATTCCCCCAAAGCGGGTGAGGGAGAAATTGGTCAAGCGACGCGAATCAAAGAAGCGCGTAGAGAGCTTGAAGAATTGTTTGAAATAGAAATAACGCAAGAGCGTGGACAACCAAAAAGTTGGGATTAACATAAGATTAATTAGCGAGATAGTGGATGTCTGTAACACGTAAAAGATTTATTGCTGGCGCTGTTTGCCCTCAGTGCCAATCTCAAGATACGCTGATGCTTTGGCAAAAAAAATGCATTTGAAAACGTTGAATGTCAGAAGTGTCATTATAAACAATCTCAAACGGTAGATGGATCTGATAGTCATAGCAAAGATAAAAATATGCGAATAGATATTTTTACTTTGTAATAAAAATAACGTTTTTTATAAGTTTCAATACAGTTGTACTTTTTTTTTGTACAATCGGAAAAATTTTTTATCCACGGCGTTGTAGGAGATGTAATGAAAAAAGTAGCGAAAGATTTAGTGGTGAGCCTGGCTTATCAAGTGAGAACAGAAGATGATGTATTAGTTGATGAGTCATTGGCCAGTGCGCCACTTGATTATTTGCATGGTCGTGGTTCTTTGATTTCAGGTTTAGAAAAGGCACTTGAAGGACGCAGTGTTGGTGAACACTTCGATATTGAGATCCCAGCTGATGACGCTTATGGTCAGTATGATGATAATTTAGTTCAACGTGTACCGAAAGATGTTTTTGTGGGTGTTGATGAGCTACAAGTTGGTATGCGTTTCTTAGCTGATACCGATATGGGTTCAGTACCAGTAGAAATTACGGGTATAGAAGGTGATGAAGTTATCGTGGATGGTAATCACATGTTAGCTGGTCAGAATTTAAAATTTAATGTTGAAATTATTGCCATCCGGGAAGCAACTGATGAAGAATTAGCACACGGCCATGTCCATAATGAGGATGGTCATGAGGGTGGTTGTTGTCATGGTGAACATCATGGTGACAAAGATTGTTCTCATGGACATGGTGATTGTGGTTGCCATTAAGTTGATAAAATAATCGCCGAGATTGCAATAGATCAGCGAGAAAATATGCTCGCTGATTTTCTGGCTGATTAATAGTGTGGTGGTGGAGTTTCTTCCGTAATTGGCGTTAACAGTGATGATTGTGTGGCTTTCAATCGTTCTGTAACCAGTTGCACATGCTCTTTTAACTTAACCATTTCAAGTTGTTGTTCGACAACCACTTGATTAAGTGCTTCAATGGTGATCTCTTGAAAAGATAACTTGCTTTCCAAATCTTCAAGTCTTTCTTCATATTTTTTAAGTAAATCCACTTGAACCTCCTGTCGGGAGTGAAATACATAGATTGGATATTCGCTATAATGCCTATAGATACAGCCTTAGAGAAGTTTTTTCTATTATGATTTACCATGTAACTTCTTTTTATTAGCGTGGTTTAACTATATTTAATCCCCTAACTTATTGTATTATCTCGCAGTTGATTAGCTAACACATTTTACTATGACTTGACTGAAATAAATAAAAGTAATTGGAGAACTGAATGAAATCACTATTTAAAACGACTTTGTTAGTGACAACTTTGTCTATGGTGCTAAATACGTCGCAAGTATTCGCTGCTGATGCAAATAAGAAATTTGATAATGAAGATCAGCGTAGCGCTTATGCATTAGGTGCATCGCTGGGTCGTTACATGGATAATTCTTTAATGCAGCAAAAATCTATCGGTATTAATCTTGATAGGCAACAGCTTTTAGCCGGTGTACAGGATGCATTTGTTAATAAAAGTAAACTTAGTGATCAAGAAATAGAAACAACATTAAAAGCATTTGAAGAAAAAGTACGTGCTGCTGCTCAGGCCAAAATGGAAGAAGAGAGTAAAAAGAATGGTAAATTGGGTGATGAGTATCGCGCCAAATATCTCAAAGAAGAAAAAAGTGCAATAAAAACAAAAAGCGGATTAATTTATAAAATTGAAAAACCAGGCGAAGGGGCAAAACCAACTGATAAAGATACAGTAGTGGTAAATTACGAAGGTCGTTTAATTGATGGCTCGGTATTTGACAGTTCTTATAAACGTAATGAACCGTTAACAATTGCGCTGGACTCAGTGATCCCTGGATGGACGGAAGGTTTTCAACAATTGAAAAAAGGCGGCAAAATCCAACTTATTATTCCACCAGAACTGGGTTACGGTAAATCTGCAGCAGCAGCAATTCCAGCAAACTCAACGTTAATCTTTAATGTTGAATTATTAGATATCAAACCGACTAACAAATAATTGAGTGGCAAAAGAGGCAGAGTAAAACTCTGTCTTTAGCTTCTTTATTATATTAAAAAATAATAGTTACGATTTATTTATAAAATTTATGATGAGTGACAATAAGAGTGCAGTAATAGAAATTGCGCATTATCAATAAATATCTCGAATATAATTTAATGCATTTCTATCAATGTTAATATTATTTTATTTACTTAAAATAGTATCAACAGGTTTTTTTGTGATTTTTGTCTAAATTAAATGATTAAGTTACTTTTTTGTTTATGTCCTGTGAGACAGGCCAAAGGTCTGACACAAGATCCCTTGACGATCGGTCTTTGTGGTTTTAACGTTTTAGATTCTTTTTACCGTAAGTCTGGCGTATTGATGATTGCTAAATAAATTGCACATTAATAATAAGATCGGTGTTTACTCACATAATCGTTTAATAAAGTTTCGTCAATATGTGGAGGATGGAGTCTGAATGTCTAACCTATTATATTCTAATGATAGCTGTGATAATGATTTACTGGATGCTCAACCGTTTGATGGTGTAGATTATGCGATTTTGAAATCTTATGAATCTATGGTTGATGGTTTGGCTATGTTAATTGGTGGGCATTGTGAAATTGTTCTTCATTCACTTGAAGATTTAAAATGTTCAGCGGTCAGAATAGCTAATGGCGAACATACCGGCCGTAAAATTGGTTCGCCAATCACCGATTTAGCTTTACGTATGCTTCATGATATGACCGATATTGATTCCAGTGTCTCGAAAGCTTATTTTACGCGTGCAAAAAGTGGCGCTTTAATGAAATCAGTCACTATTGCGATCCGCAATCCCAGGCGGCGGGTTATTGGTTTACTTTGTATTAATATGAATCTAGATGTACCATTTTCGGAGATAGTCAAAACATTTGTGCCGGAAAAAAACCATGAAGTTGCTTCCAACGTAAATTTTGCCTCTTGTGTTGATGATCTTGTTGCTCAGGCATTGGAATTTACCATAGAAGAAGTTAATGTTGATCGCAATGTACCAAATAACATGAAAAACAGACAAGTCGTGCTCAATTTATATGAAAAAGGAATTTTTGATATTAAAGATGCGATTAATCAGGTTGCTGATCGTTTGAATATTTCTAAGCATACTGTTTATCTTTATATCCGGCAGTTTAAAAGTGGTGAGTAAATAAATGTGTGCTTCTGTTTTGAATAAGTCTTTGACTTATTGCCTATTAGTGACCGGGCCTGCTTATGGAACTCAGCAGGCCACCAATGCTTGGCGATTCGCGAATGCTTTGATTATGGAAGGACATATATTAAAGACTGTTTTTTTCTATCGGGAAGGTGTTTATAACGGTAATCAATTAATTTCACCAGCTAGTGATGAATTTAATTTACTTATGGGTTGGAAAACATTAGCACAGCAGACAGGATGTCAATTGAATATCTGTGTTGCTGCTGCTTTGCGTCGGGGTATTATCGATGAAACTGCGGCCAAAAATAGTGGCTTACCCTGTGCTAATTTAGATGAAGATTTTGTATTGAGCGGATTAGGTACTCTGGCTGAGGCCATGCTTGTCTGTGATCGCACAGTCCAATTTTGAAATAAATATGAAAAAAATAGCATTTGTATTTATGAAAACACCTCATGGAACTTCGAGTGGTCGTGAAGGATTAGATGCTTTACTTGCGACTTCTGCATTAACTGAAAATATTGGTGTTTTCTTTATTTCGGATGGCGTTTGTCAATTATTGGCAAAACAAAATCCTAATAAACTCTTGGCGCGTGATTATATTGCAACCTATAAATTACTACCATTATATGATATTCATGCTTGCTATATCTGTCAGGAAGATCTTGAAGCAAGAGGATTTTCTTCTGATAGTTGTTTTATTCTACCGGCAACAGTTATTTCTGTTGATAGACTTAGACGTAACCTAGCTGATTATGATGTAATTCTGACTTTCTAGTTAATAGAAGACTAATATGCTATATACCATTTCTACTTCCCCTTATTATAGTGACTTTAATTCATTAATTAACCTATTAACGGAGCAGGATGAGGTGCTATTACTCCAGGATGGTGTTTTGCTAGGACATAAAATAGCATCGGGTAAGAAAGATAATCATTATTTAATACAATTAAAAGATAAAGGGATTCATGTTTTTGCTTTACAAGATGATGTAGAAGCAAGGGGTTTAATGCCATATATCTCATCTTATGTCCGTCAGATATCTTATGTTGATTTTGTGCAATTAACGGTAAAACATCCACAATATTTTGCTTGGTAATGGATGATCCTTTGTATATTTCTTGACACCTGTCTCTGTTAGCAATAAAATTTCGCGTCCTCGTGTTTTATCATGACGATAAACGAGGAAAATATCCGTGTTTACGAAGCAAAAAACCAGGAGCTTTTTTAATGGCAACAATTAATCAGCTGGTTCGCAAACCACGTAGCTCGAAAGTTGTGAAAAGCAACGTTCCAGCACTGGATGCTTGCCCGCAAAAACGTGGTGTATGTACTCGTGTATATACTACTACCCCTAAAAAACCTAACTCAGCACTGCGTAAAGTATGCCGTGTTCGTTTAACAAATGGTTATGAAGTGTCTTCTTATATTGGTGGTGAAGGCCACAACTTGCAGGAGCACTCAGTAATCTTGATTCGTGGTGGTCGTGTCAAAGACTTACCAGGTGTGCGTTATCACACTGTTCGCGGTGCACTGGACTGTTCTGGTGTAAAAGATCGCAAACAAGGTCGTTCTAAATACGGCGCTAAGAAGCCGAAGGCTTAATGGTTCTCCGTTAAGTAAGGCCAAACATTTAATTTTTAATGTCAAAATAAACTCATAGAGTTTTGGACAATCCTGAATTTAACAACGGAGTATATCCATGCCACGTCGTCGTGTAATTGGTCAACGTAAAATTCTACCAGATCCAAAGTTTGGGTCAGAATTATTGGCTAAATTTATTAATATTTTGATGGTAGATGGTAAAAAATCTACTGCAGAAGCAATTGTATATAGTGCGCTTGAGGCCCTGGCTCAACGTGCTGGAAAAGATCATTTAGAAGCCTTTGAAATAGCTCTGGACAATGTTCGTCCAACAGTGGAAGTCAAATCACGCCGTGTTGGTGGTTCAACTTACCAGGTTCCTGTTGAGGTTCGTCCTGTCCGTCGGAATGCATTAGCAATGCGTTGGATTGTTGAAGCTGCTCGTAAACGCGGTGATAAATCGATGGCTTTGCGCTTAGCAAACGAATTATCTGATGCGGCTGAAAATAAAGGCACTGCTGTTAAAAAACGTGAAGATGTTCATCGTATGGCAGAAGCTAACAAGGCGTTTGCCCACTATCGTTGGTAGCTTGCGCTAGTTATGTTTCGTAAGGGTAACATGGCGTTACCCTTATACGAATTGAACGTTCACGAGAGAGGAAAAAATGGCTCGTAAAACTCCCATTACGCGTTATCGCAACATCGGAATTAGTGCCCATATTGATGCTGGTAAGACCACCACAACCGAACGTATCCTATTTTATACTGGCGTAAGCCATAAAATAGGTGAAGTTCATGATGGCGCAGCAACGATGGATTGGATGGAACAGGAGCAGGAGCGTGGTATTACTATCACATCAGCTGCAACTACTGCTTTCTGGTCTGGTATGGGTAAACAGTTTGACGAACACCGTATCAACATCATTGACACACCAGGACACGTTGACTTCACGATTGAAGTAGAACGTTCTATGCGTGTTCTTGATGGTGCGGTAATGGTTTATTGTGCAGTTGGTGGTGTTCAACCCCAATCTGAAACAGTTTGGCGTCAGGCAAATAAGTATCAAGTACCTCGTATCGCATTTGTTAATAAAATGGATCGCATGGGTGCTAATTTCTTGCGTGTTGTTGAACAGATAGAAACACGTCTGGCAGCAATACCCGTTCCACTTCAGTTACCTATTGGCGCTGAAGAGTCATTCACTGGTGTTATTGATTTAGTTAAAATGAAAGCAATCCAGTGGAGTGACAGTGATCAAGGTGTCACCTTCGTTTATGAAGATATTCCAGCAAATATGCAAGCTCAAGCTGAAGAGTGGCATGGTAAGCTGATTGAAGCTGCGGCCGAAGCATCAGATGAGTTGATGGAAAAATATTTTGGTGGCGAAGAGCTGTCTGAAGATGAGATCAAACAAGCATTACGTAAGCGCGTATTGAATAATGAAATTATTCTGGTTACGTGTGGTTCGGCCTTTAAAAACAAAGGCGTGCAAGCAATGCTGGATGCGGTTATTGAATATTTACCCGCGCCTACTGATATTCCTGCAATTAAAGGTGTTTTAACCGATGGTAAAAACACCCCAGCAGAACGTCATGCAAGTGATGATGAGCCTTTTTCAGCATTGGCATTCAAAATTGCAACTGACCCATTTGTTGGTAATTTGACTTTCTTCCGGGTTTACTCTGGTGTGGTTAACTCAGGGGATACTGTTCTTAACCCAGTTAAAGATAAAAAAGAGCGTTTTGGTCGTATCGTTCAGATGCATGCTAATAAACGTGAAGAAATTAAAGAAGTTCGAGCGGGCGATATTGCTGCCGCTATCGGCCTCAAAGATGTGACTACCGGTGATACTCTATGTGCTATGGACACGCCAATTATTTTGGAGCGGATGGAATTTCCACAGCCAGTTATCTCGGTTGCTATTGAACCTAAAACTAAAGCTGACCAAGAAAAAATGGGTATTGCTTTAGGCCGTTTGGCTCAAGAAGATCCATCATTCCGCGTGTCCACAGATGAAGAATCTGGTCAGACAATTATTGCTGGTATGGGTGAGTTGCATCTGGAAGTATTGGTTGACCGTATGCGTCGTGAATTCAAAGTTGAAGCGAACGTTGGTAAACCACAAGTAGCATACCGTGAGACTATTCGTAAGTCTATTGAGCAGGAAGGTAAGTTTGTTCGTCAGTCTGGTGGTCGTGGTCAATTTGGTCATGTATGGATACGCGTTGAACCTTTGGAAGCAGGCCATGAAATTGGTTATGAATTCCACAACGAAATCGTTGGGGGCGTTGTACCTAAAGAGTACATACCTGCGGTGGATAAAGGCGTTCAAGAACAGATGAAAAATGGTGTTCTGGCGGGCTACCCCATTGTTGATGTCAAAGTGGCATTGTATGATGGTTCCTATCATGAGGTTGATTCCTCGGAAATGGCATTCAAAATTGCAGGTTCTATGGCTTTCAAAGAAGGTTTCATGAAAGCAGGTCCAGTTTTACTGGAGCCAATCATGAAAGTTGAAGTTGAAACGCCTGAAGACTATATGGGTGACGTAATTGGTGACCTGAACCGTCGTCGTGGTATGATTGAAGGTATGGAAGATACAGCAACTGGTAAAACAGTTCGTGCACAAGTACCATTGTCAGAAATGTTTGGTTATGCCACAGATCTGCGTTCACAAACGCAAGGTCGTGCTTCTTACTCAATGGAATTTTTGAAGTATAATGAAGCACCAACCAATGTTGCTCAAGCAATTATTGAAGCTCGTAAAGCTAAGTAATTGGCTTTCGGTTTAACTATTTAATCTGGTTCTCTCTTATTGTTTGAGAGAACTCTATAAGGAATAGAGTCGTGTCTAAAGAAAAATTTGAACGTAAAAAACCGCACGTTAACGTTGGTACAATCGGCCACGTTGACCATGGTAAAACA
>NZ_CAJCFU010000072.1:0-6504 GCF_903968575.1 Arsenophonus endosymbiont of Apis mellifera
GCCATTAACCGCGTCCGTTGAATTAGTATTTAAATCACCAGCAGCGACATTACTTAATTTCTGTGCATTGCCTGGGGCAGCTGCGGTACCATTTAATGCTGTCAAAACCAGACTGTTTGTTGCAGAAGTCCGTTGCACGACACCTGTTGTACCGCTACCAATATTTGCATTCAAATTACTTAAATTATTATCGATTCCACCGATAGCATCCCCCACATTATTGTAACTATTCCCCTGAACGGTATAGGAAGGTGCTGTCCAGCTCCCAGTGCTGTTGTCATATGCTGATCCTCCACCGAATGCGGAGGCCGTGGCAGAGCCCAATGAGATGGTATTCGCATTCAGTGCCGTACTGATAGTATAAAGCTGTGAACCATTAACCGCATCGGTTGAGGTACTGGTTAATGCTCCATCTGCCACGCCTTGGATCTGGCGATTACCAACCGCCATCACACCGAAGGATGGTGCCTGATTAATGGTCAATGTATTACCCGCGATAATGGCATTTGCGGCTGTATTGGCTGAGGTATCTGAAACGGCCGTGGCACTAGAATTATTACCAAGAGCAATACTGTTGGCCAGCGTAGAGCTGGCACTATTTCCAATAGCAATAGAGTTAGTTTCTGAGGCATTGGCTAAAACGCCAATAGCAATTGAATTTAATCCAGAATTTGCATTAACCCCTAAAGAAATACTATTGTTATCATTAGCGGTAGCATCAAATCCAATCGCTATAGCGCCATTACCACTAGCAATTGTCCCATTCCCATTATTTACGGCGATAGCGATAGAATTAGCTCCAGAACTATTACCTCCGGCAACAGAATAACTTGCTAGAGAAGGAAAAGATATAAAACCAAATGTTAGATAGATAAGTTTTATGATAAGGCGCTGATAAATATTCATAGTTTCTCTTACTAATTGCAGGCTGTTAACTCAAACTAAATATAAATTTTATTTATAATGGTAATATTATGTTCATTAAATATGATGTAAATTTCTGAATTTAATGGAAGTGAGAGAAATTTAATATCGAAAAATTTTCGTAATACTATAGCTTAATTTTTTATAATTAATACAAAAATTAAAAAAATAAAGGAATCATTTAGATTATATTTAGGTTTTATTAAATGAATATAGTTTATTTCATTCTTCAAATTATATAATACATGAGGTAAACCACTCTCTGAAATTTTAATCTTAAATTATTTTAATAATTTATAATATTAAAGTCATGATAGCAAATATATTTGCCGTAAAATAAGTTAATTTAGTAATTAATTATCTCTAAGATAGATGTTATACTGATTACCCATTAACTTACCTTGAGAAAACCACGGTGTGCCATACCATAAAAGATCAACACTACCGTTACTTGCATCAAATAAATATCCTTTATTATTATTGAAAATTAAACGTCCCTTCTTGAATATTAATAGTTGAAATTTATTCATGGATTCTTGATTATAATAATTCTTTAAACGTTCAAGATAATTTAAGGATTGTTGCTCAAAAAGGAGTCTTATTTTCGCTCGGTAATTATCCATTGTCGCGTTTTTCTCATTAGCTAATTGTTGAGCAATACTGGAAAAAATTTCTGCATTTACACGGCTTATGGCTAATCTTAAAGGGATAAGATTTATAATTGCTTTTTCATCAAGTTTTACCATCTCTGAAGCTTTTCTTCTCTTGTTAAGAATAAATAAATTTATATCAGGGATGGTATAAATAATTGAAGAAATATACGCGGCGCAAGCGGTTGATATTTTTTGAACATCATTCCCATTTCTTGCGATATGAATAAAATTTTGATTTGCTTTTTCTTTATTAACGTTATATACACTTAAATTCAATTGATTTTTTTTGTCTTGATTATTCATTTCATTAAAAACCAAATTACATAATTGATTTTTCTTAATATCATTTCCTTCCCCGTCAAAAAATGATTGTATGGCATATATTTCATCAATTATGACTGGCATAGCATTTATTCTTACGTAGTTATATTTTTCATAAGAACGAGAGTAGTCACAGCTACTAAGAAAAATAGTAAATAAACATATGTAAAGTTTTGCAATTCTCATATTTTAGGCACTCCATTAATTACTCAATCATATAATATTTTTCGAATTAAACAAATTTATTTTTATATTTGCAAATTGAATCGGAGAATTTTATTTTGCCTGATTACAACAATTCAAGAATGGAATATAAATCATAAAAATCATACTAACATAATGAAATTATTGTATAAAATCATGTATTATCATAATGATTTTTATCCTGATAAAATTTATGTGTGTTTTTAAATTAAAACTTAAAGGCTTTATTTTATTTCAAAATCCTAATCGTAATTTTATTGAAAATATTACAAACATAATTGCGGTGGTTTACCGTATAATAATTAAGAATTGTATCTCAACCACTTTGTTTAATAGAGATACCTTATCCAGAAGATAGTCATAGTGAAAGGATGTTTCTATTGAACTAAAGCTAATAAGCGATAGAATAAAGGTGTAGTAATTAAATGTATATTAATAACCATGTGTATTATCAGACAAACATTTAAACCTTTTGATAAAAGCTATCCATCAAAATACCTCTCCTAAAAAAGCGAATAATGATAAAAGTAATGCTAATCTTCCTG
Source organism: Arsenophonus endosymbiont of Apis mellifera (assembly GCF_903968575.1). Taxonomy (NCBI): domain Bacteria; kingdom Pseudomonadati; phylum Pseudomonadota; class Gammaproteobacteria; order Enterobacterales; family Morganellaceae; genus Arsenophonus; species Arsenophonus endosymbiont of Apis mellifera. The sequence continues at coordinate 2,648 of NZ_CAJCFU010000072.1, forward strand.
CAATTATTTTCGCTTAATTAGTCTGAATTTACGATAAAATAATACAATATTGCTATAAAAATAGCATTATCATGCTATGTTTGTTATTAAAACTTATCGAAAAGTAAATTTTTTTACTGCAAAGGGTAGAGATACTGCATATGTTCCATAAACAACAAATTCTTTGACTGGTAAATGCCTTGTGTTCTTTGGTTACCTGAAAACATAACGCATCGTATAAATCTAATCACACTCCATAAATTTAACAGAGCCAGTTTTTACCATAATTTTTTATCAAGAAACTCACATTTATGCCTTAATAATAAGTTTATGACAATTGTTTAAGATAACTTATTTTACTAATACATATAATGTGAGTTAAATACCAAAAAATTCATTTTTTAAATTGATATATTATTTAATTTCTTTCCAGGGATTCGGACCCGTATTTTTACCATCATAAACTAGCCCTGGTTCATCATTAAAACTCCACCATGCAGCTTCCCAGATTTTGTTTTTCCAATTAACCTTATTATACTTAAGATATGTTCTATTCCTTTCCCATATTGGGTATTCTGCCAATTTATCATTATTATCGTCATAATCGATAATAATAGTATGATTTATACTTGCACTGTTTCCGAGAGAATCCTTTACAGTAAGAAAAATTGAAAAATTATTAATCTTAATACCACTTGGTATTTTTAAGTTGAGAATTGATTGATTTTGCGAATCAGAAGCGAGACCATCAGGTAATTTCCAAAAATAGGAAACAATGTTACCAACTTTTGATGTAGATTGTTCTGCTGATAATACTATTTCTTCACCCCTTTTATAATTATTTGAACCATCAATAACTATGTTAATTAAAGAGCCTTCCGATAATCTTAAAATATTTTTTAATTCATTGATAGCATTACGAACATTCGGAATAGGACCTATATGTCCATTTTTTTTATTGGAGAAATAATTTTGTGGAGTTCCAGTTTTAATTAAGAGAGCTCTCATTTCATGTGGAGTAAGAACATCACCGGTTTGTTTTTTATACCAAGATTGTACCGCAACCGCAGCAGAGGCGACTATCGGTGTCGCTGAGGATGTTCCTGAAAAAGAGCGCGTATATTTATTGTTTGAAAGATCATCATATAAATCACCATAACCGGTAGTAACAATATTCCAAGCTCCCCATCCTTGTAAATGCACCATGCTACCAAAAGTACTGAAATTCGTTTTATATAAAAGTTCATTGCCAGCGCCTACACGAATAATGCCATTATCGTCGCGATTTCTATATTCAAAATAAACATCGGAATCTAAGTTCGCATTACCATTTCCAGCTGCTGCTATAACAATAATGCCAGCTTTAAGCGCTTCTTGTGTAATCTCCCAAACATAATAATCAAAATCTGCGGGAACATATTTATTATCAAAACCACGAGTTTGCATTTCATAAACAAAAACATCGCCAGGTTTTAATAATTTCAAGCCAATAGTGATGCCATGAGCACGACCTAAATCTAATTCTGATAATGCATAAAATTTATCTGCACCATGAACCATTCCTTTTATGCCTGAACCAATATCATTGCCAAACATAATACCGGCTACTGCCGTTCCATGATGATCTTTTCTTGTGGTTAATTCAACAAATTCTTTTCTTTTCAAATTCACATGTTCGTAATCAAAACCATGTTCAATGTCAGCAATTTGAATGTTTTGTCCCGTAATACCCAAACTCCATGCATATTCAATATCAATCCCGATGAAATTAGGTGTTATGCCATCCTTAAATCCCTGCATAGGATTAAAATCTGGAATATTATTAGCAACAAGTTGCTCAATGACGTCAGTTTCAAGTTGTACAGGCAAATCCATTGGTGAGTTTTTTTTAATATAAGCATATTCAACAAAATCATAGGTTGATAATTTTTCTATAATATTTTCCATCTCACTTAAAGAGAGCTTTTCCGCATCTTTAATTTGACAAATTCCTATTATATTTTCAAAATTTACGGAATTTGATTTATTAGTTGAATTTAACATTTCTTCATTAATTATTGAAATGAAGGTAAAACTTTTTAGAAAATCATCTTTAATATAATTTTTTTTAAAAGTCAAAATTCTATCTTTTAATGAGCTAATTACTTCATTATTAACCTTCAAGATAATATTATATTTTTCCATTAAATCAGACTCCATTGATTAATTGACGTTTTCTTACATGGTATATTATTTATATTTATAATATAAGCAGTGATTTAAATTTATTTCGATAATTATGTAAGTAAAAAAAAATAATATCTATTTTTTATTTTTTTTTGTAAGATTATATTTATTATTAATAATTTTCAGAATATTATACATTATTAATTTATATTAATAGTGATATTGCTGGGTCAATGTGGAATTGGATTTTTTATATAATTTATTGGTATAATTTAATTCTTAAAAATAGTATAACCTCCCATAATTCTAGTATGAAGTAACTATAATAAATTCTATTTTATATCTATTAACCACGTTAAATTTTATCTAATTGATTTATAAAAAATGAGTACTTCTTATAATTAAAAATATGGAGACATCAAAAAATATATTCAACATACTAAATAAACAATAAATTCTTATCAATAAACAAAATCTCTACTAACTTGGTTTTTATTTATATTTTCTTGAGATAAAATTTTCAAACTTTTACTTCATTAAATTTTATTTACTATTATAGATTTATTATTTTAATTTGTATTAACAGAGTATCAGAAATTAATACGCTCGTGCGCTTGTTCAGCTCAAACGTAAAGGCCAATGTCTGTCTGACGTTGAACACCAACAGATTAAGTACCGAAATAACATTATCGAATGCGATCATGGCAAACTGAAACGGATAGTCAGTGCCAAGCTGGGGTTTAAAATCGATGAAGACAACTTATGCCAAGATAAAAGGGATAGAAGTGATGCGGGCGCTGCGTAAAGGTCAGGTGGAGTCATTTTACTTTGATCATCCTCTGGTAGAAATGAGTCTGGTGAATAGAGTCTTTGAAATTTAAGACCTTCACCAACAAATAAAGCTACCGCATTACAATCTTTGCAACAGTGCCGATATGATCCAGTTAATAAAAGAGTTTGACCAAGATGGGATGGCGATACGATTTTTAGATGATGGTATCAGCACCGAAGGTACGATGGGCAAAATGATAGTCACCATCTTATCAGCCGTGGCTCAAGCAGAACGCCAACGTATTTTAGAACGAACAAACGAAGGCCGCATGGAAGCGAAATTAAAAGGCGTTCAATTTGGACGTAAACGTAGTGTTGATCGAGAAAAAATTAGACAACTACGTTCTCAGGGAATAGGAGCAACAACAATTGCCCGTCAATTAAAGATTGCGAGGTCAACGGTTTATAAAGTGTTTGATAACTAATATTTAGCTTTAAAATCATGAAAAATGATGTACTACAAAATCTTTTATAATATTTTTAGTTAGAATAACTGGCTCTATTGCAAAGATCAGGTCTTTGATAATCATTTCTTAATAACTCAATAAAAGGTGCCCTTAGAAATACTTTTCTACGACGCAGTCTGAATTAGCTATACCTGTTATAAACAAAATCTAGTTGTACAGATTTTTAATAAGTTGAAATTATAAGGTAATGTTAAAGCATTCACAAAAATTGATCGTAACTTGTTGTATTTTAATCTTTTAACTAATTATGTGTTTTCTTATAATTAAAGTTTAGAGTTAAATATCATGTCTGGATTTAATATTGATTTTGGGGGTTTGGGGAGCAGTGGAACAGTGGATAAGGGCGCGATAATCGACGTGGTGTCCAATGCTATTTAAACAGGCTCTTAAGCGCTTTTTAGTGAGCGGTAACCC
>NZ_CAJCFU010000073.1:0-1591 GCF_903968575.1 Arsenophonus endosymbiont of Apis mellifera
CTGTCGTCAGCTCGTGTTGTGAAATGTTGGGTTAAGTCCCGCAACGAGCGCAACCCTTATCCTTTGTTGCCAGCGATACGGTCGGGAACTCAAAGGAGACTGCCGGTGATAAACCGGAGGAAGGTGGGGATGACGTCAAGTCATCATGGCCCTTACGAGTAGGGCTACACACGTGCTACAATGGCGTATACAGAGAGAGGCGAGCCTGCGAGGGGAAGCGGAACTCAGAAAGTACGTCGAAGTCCGGATTGGAGTCTGCAACTCGACTCCATGAAGTCGGAATCGCTAGTAATCGCGGATCAGCATGTCGCGGTGAATACGTTCCCGGGCCTTGTACACACCGCCCGTCACACCATGGGAGTGGGTTGCAAAAGAAGTAGGTAGCTTAACCTTCGGGATGGCGCTTACCACTTTGTGATTCATGACTGGGGTGAAGTCGTAACAAGGTAACCGTAGGGGAACCTGCGGTTGGATCACCTCCTTACCGAGATAGATGGAATGTGAGTGTTCACACAGATTGTCTGATGAAGATTGAGCAGAAGGTATCATTAGGCTTGTAGCTCAGGTGGTTAGAGCGCACCCCTGATAAGGGTGAGGTCGGTGGTTCAAGTCCACTCAGGCCTACCAACATTGCTGTCGGATTTTGCCCAAAGGTGAAGTTAGCGGTAAGGAGTAATGATACGAGAATCTTAATGGGGCTATAGCTCAGCTGGGAGAGCGCCTGCTTTGCACGCAGGAGGTCAGCGGTTCGATCCCGCTTAGCTCCACCATATTGCAAGATAAAACTAGATAAAAGGTTATTCAGAGCAGGCTGGCAACAGTATGCTGCGAATAATAATGCTCTTTAACAATCTGGAACAAGCTAAAAATTGAAACACACATTATTGAGAAAATAATGTGGAGAACTCTCAATACTCCAACGTGAAGTGTCATCACAGTCAGGAAGGCAGGCGTTATGAGCGAGCAGTCAGGAATTCGAGGCGGCCAGCGCGCAGCAAGCGCAGCGTACAAAAGTACGTGAGCATTGCGAGCACTACCCAACAAAGAATTACTGTACGCGCAGCCATAACCTATCAGAATGATAGTGAAATAAAGACATCTTCGGGTTGTGAGGTTAAGCGAATGAAGCGTACACGGTGGATGCCTAGGCAGTCAGAGGCGATGAAGGACGTGCTAATCTGCGAAAAGCGTCGGTAAGCTGATATGAAGCGTTATAGCCGGCGATGTCCGAATGGGGAAACCCAGTGCATTAATGCACTATCGTTTGATGAATACATAGTCAAACGAGGCGAACCGGGGGAACTGAAACATCTCAGTACCCCGAGGAAAAGAAATCAACCGAGATTCCCCCAGTAGCGGCGAGCGAACGGGGAGCAGCCCAGAGTCAGCATCGATATTAGCATCAGGAGAAGGGTCTGGAAAGGCGCGCAATAAAGGGTGATAGCCCCGTATCCGAAGATGTTAGTATGGTGAGCTCGAAGAGTAGGGCGGGACACGTGTTATCCTGTCTGAATATGGGGGGACCATCCTCCAAGGCTAAATACTCCTGACTGACCGATAGTGAACCAGTACCGTGAGGGAAAGGCGAAAA
>NZ_CAJCFU010000074.1:0-371 GCF_903968575.1 Arsenophonus endosymbiont of Apis mellifera
GGTCGTACAGGATTCGAACCTGTGACCAATTGATTAAAAGTCAACTGCTCTACCGACTGAGCTAACGACCCATCTGATTAAGCTGGATTCTGCTGATCTTGATCATTCTTAGTGAATAGCAAAAAAAATAAACAAAAATCTTATCTAATACTATTAATGGTGGGTCGTACAGGATTCGAACCTGTGACCAATTGATTAAAAGTCAACTGCTCTACCGACTGAGCTAACGACCCTATTAATAGCAAAACACATTATAAATAACTTAAACAAATAATGCTTCATTTTTGGCTTGAATGGTGGGCGATACCAGATTCGAACTGATGACCCCCTCCTTGTAAGGGAGATGCTCTACCAACTGAGCTAATCGCCCA
>NZ_CAJCFU010000075.1:0-19417 GCF_903968575.1 Arsenophonus endosymbiont of Apis mellifera
AATTTTGCCAAATCGACATTACTCAAAAAGCTCAACGCTGATGACCGAAAAGGCGCTTGTGAAGAAATGAAACGCTGGGTTTATGTCGATGGCAGAAAGTGGAAAGGATTAATGACCCGTCGGGAAATAGAGAGCGTAATATGTTATGGAGACCTTACGCATTTGGCGTAGTGATTATTGTGGGGTTAATCGTCTGGGCGTCTTGGTTGTTGACATCCTTAAACGAAGTCAAGGCATTAAATAAAAACCTCACCGTTGACCTCAATAAACAGATAGCCATCACCACTAATGCTTTTCAGTCAATGAAGGTAATCAATGATATTGCACGAATTAATAGTGAGACCCGTCAGCGTAAAGCAGTTGACTCTCAGGCAACACAAGCAGCAATTAAAACGCATGTCGTCCATCAGGATTGTGCCAATCGCATTATTCCTCATGGGGCTATTGTCGAGTTGCAGCAGCACACGAAACGAATACGTTCAGACGCCTCACATTCCGATACCCCCTTACCTACTCGCTGATTGCTTACCGCCAGCCATCACAGATATGATGACATGGCGTGATAGTCTGGTACTCAATGAGCAGTTACTGACAGTGATTGAGCTGTGTAATCTTGACAAACAGGCGATAAGGCGAATTGAAGAAAGTAGTTATAAAAATTTAAATGATATGATTGAGCCACCCCACAATTTAGTGAGATAGCTCAACAAGATTATTTCGCCTTGGAAAATATTGGTTAAAAACTAAAAGCAGATAAATCTTCTGCAAGAAAATATTAAAAACGAATATTACCAGTTTTTATCTTGGACAAATAAGCTGCACTTCTCCATCTGGCTGGATGAAATGACCTAATGCTTCAGTTTTTCCAAACTGAGTATCACAAAAATATTTTGGTTCATTTTTAGTTTGGGACTGCTCTTGGTTATTTTCTTGAGCTAATGCGGTTAAGCATGTAGATAGAATAGAACAAATAATTATTGATTTTGATAATAGTCTCATTTGTAACTCCTATTTGGTTAATGAAATAATATTCAAAGTATCGTTCAGATATTAAATATTTCAACTAATTTTCGTTACTGCGCCCTCACTGCGCATTAATCAAACACAGAACCTAACAGAAAGTCGAGCCTGAGAATTGCCGTTTAAAATGGTACTTTTCTGTGGGCGGCTTTTCTGTGTGAGCAGGCTCGACTTTCTGTAAGGAAAAGTACGATGAAAGCAGTAACAACTATGAGCAATGTTAAAATCTATTAATTAACAATTTTAAAACTTACCACCCAGCGTACCACATGCGCAACTAATCCAAACATCGAACCCGTTATTTAGGAATGAGCCTTTGAGGTAATCAGTTTTGCTGATGTCACTTCGATGGGCTGATTTCCTATGTGGCAAAGGTTCATTACCTAAGTAAGGAAGACATCATGGATCATGTATTAACATTTAAAACACACAATATTGCTCCCTTTAATAACGGTGACGGGAAAATCTGGTTCACTAATAAACAACTATCTATCTTACTGGAATACAAGGACGAATCTTCTATTACTCGCATTTTTAACAGGAATAAAGATGAGTTTACAAATGAGATGTCAAGGACGGTCAATTTGACCGAGACTAATAAAAACAATGAGTTACGCTATAAAAAAATAAGAATTTATTCAGTTCGTGGTGCTCATCTAATCGGAATGTTATCTAAAACCAAAGTTGCTAAATCACTCCGTAAGTGGTTACTGGATTTAGCGGAAAAAGAAAGCCAACCAACAAATCTTGCTCTGTTAGATATGGAAGGATTGAAATCATTAACGATTGGCGAAATGCAAAACAGGTTGGTTGCTGCAAATAAATGGTCGTTTGACAATTTTGGTAGAAAGGGAAGCGACTTAATGAACCTACGTAAGCGTCATCTGAATAAGATACGTAAAGCAGAAAAAACAATTATGGCACTTTCTCAATTAAGACTACCAGGATTTGATGATACGCCAAATGGAGAAAGTCAAGCATGACTCCTGAACAATTCATTGAGACGAATGTCAAGGCCGAGTTAATGAAGCTTGGTTTTTCTCTATCTGTAGCCAGTTTAGCAACAAATGAAGCTATTAGATACTATCGACAATCTAAATCAACACAACGCGGTAAAATGATGGCCAACTGTCTTGATGTAGCTAAACAGTGGGTGGGAAGAAATTCAGTAAAACAGTGGTAGATTTGTGATGAACCTCTTCAAAGTAAGAATAGTTATGATTGGTTTATTATTGTTTCTGTCTAGATGGGCTAGCGCAATAACCGTGACCTTCAGGACAAAGAAAGCACTTATGTTTCTTATGATATAATTTTAAACATTCAGCGTTATTTGTACCTTCAGTAGGATAATCGATTATTGGCTCTTGGGTTACAGCAAAAAAAAGGACTAATGCTTAAAAAACCAATCGAAATAATCAATGCATTGGATAATGATTTCATGTTTTATCCCCCAGAAGAAAATGAATATTATTACTAATAATATTTCTTTAATTTAACATTTAAATAACTTTTTTGTAAAATAATAAAATTTTATAAAAGTGAAATTATCAGCATTTTATGTAAGTTTATTCGATGTGCTGTCTCAAATATTCCCGATGTTACACAAATCAAACCAGCATAATATTCTTATTGGCATTCATTAAATACACTGATCATATTGTGAAATTTTATAAATTAAAACAAACAAGGTAAAGATATGGCACTCACAGACAAGCAGGAAGCATTTTGTCGCGAGTACCTGATTGATTTGAATGCGACTCAGGCAGCAATTAGAGCCGGGTACAGTGAAAAAACAGCAAAAGATATCGCATGCCAAAACTTAGCAAAACTCAACATTCAAAAACGCATACAAACCCTCATGGAAGAACGTAAGAATCGCATTGAGGTTAATGCTGACTACGTGCTTAAGCGGCTGGTTGAGATCGACCAAATGGATGTACTCGATATTCTGACCGATTCTGGCGATTTAAGACCGATCAAAGATTGGCCTAAAGTTTGGCGGACAACATTAAGCGGTTTAGATATTGCAGCCATACGAGTTGATGGTGCAGAAGCATTGCTCAAAAAAGTAAAGTGGCCAGATAAAGTTAAAAACCTTGAGTTACTTGGCAAGCATGTCTCAGTACAGGCTTTTAGAGAACAAGTAAAAAATGAGCATGATGTGGTCGGAACGTTATCTAATCTTATGGACGAACTTTCACAAAAATAACTATGAAGCCACAACATTTAGCTTTATTGCGCGATAAGCTTTGGCGACTAAATCATCTTTATTGGATAACGGATAAAACCGGAAAACCAATTCGATTTGACATGACCCCTGAGCAGTTATTCTATTTTGAAGGAATGCATACCAGAAACATCATTCTAAAGGCGCGTCAGCTAGGGTTTACGACTGAAGTGTGTATTATTCAGCTTGATGCGGCGTTATTTGAATCTGCCAGGTGTGCATTAATTGCGCATACTCTTAATGATGCTAGGCGATTATTCAGAGAAAAAACCAAATACGCTTATGAGCGACTACCGGCTGAAATAAAAGCGGCTAACCCAGCCAGTAATGATTCAGCGGGTGAACTGGTATTCCATAAAGGGGGTTCACTTTACATTAGTACTTCATTTCGCGGTGGTACATTGCGTTATCTGCATGTTTCTGAATTTGGCAAGATTTGTGCAAAATATCCCGATAAGGCACGTGAAATTGAAACTGGTGCTTTTGAAGCGGTATCCAGTGATTGCTTTGTCACTATAGAAAGCACGGGCGAGGGAAGATCTGGTTACTTTTATGATTATTGTCAGTCTGCTGAAAAAGCACAATTTCAAGTAAAAAAACTTTCACAACTCGATTGGAAATTCTTTTTCTTCCCATGGTGGGAAAACAATAATTATGCAATTGATCCGGTTGAGCCCATTCCAAAGCGGCTAATTGATTATTTCACTGAGCTGTCCGGCAAACATGGCATTTGGTTAACCGACAAACAGAAAGCCTGGTATTACGCAAAAGAGAAAACGCTTGGTGATGATATGAAGCGGGAATATCCCTCACTTCCCGCTGAAGCTTTCCAACAATCAGTAGAAGGCGCCTACTATGCCAGGCAGTTTCGTTATCTTTATCAAAATAAACGCATTGGGACATTGCCTAATAACAGCCATTTGCCAGTACATACATATTGGGATATTGGGGTAGGTGATTCAACGTCAATATGGTTTGTACGTGAAGTGGGAAATGAATTTCATATTATTGATCATTACTCAAATAGTGGTGAAGGGTTGCGGCATTACATGAAGATACTGAAAGATAAAGGCTATACCTACGCCAGTCACAATGCACCTCATGATATTGATAATCGTGAATTTGGTTCTGACGCAAAATCCAGGCGTGAAATTGCCAGAGAAGGCTATGAGATTGATGGGCAGAAATATGCAATACGATTTGATGTAGTGCCAAAACTTTCCATTGATGAAGGGATTGAGGCGGTACGTGAAATATTGCCAAATTGTGTATTTGATGAACATCGATGTGCCGATGGAGTTGCTCATTTAGAAGCTTATCGCAAAGAGTGGGATGACAAGCTGGGTTGCTGGAAAGATAAACCCCTACATGATTTTACGTCACATGATGCTGATGCATTTCGATATTTTGCGATTAGCCGAAAAAATAAACAGCGTCCCGCCTTTGAGATTAATTTAGGAACCACATTCTAATGAGTATGTCTAGTGTTGATTTTACCCGTCCTGAATATAAATTGTTTGTGTTGCAATGGGCATTAGTTCGGACAGTTTGTAAAGGGGATGATTCAGTAAAAAACTATCTGCCGATATTAGAAGAATCGAATAAAGAACGCAAAAGGAAACGTAATAGCGATTATCAAGATCGTGCGGTGTTTTATCCGATAACCGGTCATACCCGTAATGGGATGATAGGAATGGCTTTTAAAAAAGATCCGCTGGTTGAGATTGATGAAAGACTGGCTTATCTGAAAGAGGATGCTGATGGAGCGGGTTCAAGTCTTTATCAGTTAGCCCAATCGTCATTGGAATCCGTCTTGGAAGTGGGACGACATGGCTTATATGTCGATTATAATAACGAGTCAAAGCAAGTCTATTTTTTTCAATACAAAGCCGAAGATATTATCAACTGGCGAATGCAACGCATTAATGGTCGTAATCGCTTAACTCTGGTGGTATTACGTGAAACAGTAGAAGAACAAGACGGTTTTGGATTCAAGGATACCATTCAATATCGTGTTCTGGCTATTGAAAAAGGGAAATTTATCTGTCGCGTTTATCGAAAACCTGCAGGAAACAGTGTTTACCAAATAGATGTTGAATATATCCCTGATCGCGGTGGCTCAGGTGCTTGGGAGGAGATCCCGTTTACCTTTATAGGTGCTCAAAATAATGATCACACTATTGATGAAGCGCCGTTACTTGGACTCGCCAAAATCAATTTGGGTCATTATCGAAATTCCGCCGATTATGAAGATTCGGTTTTTTTCTGTGGTCAGGTGCAACCCTATATTAGCGGCTTGAAAGATGAATGGCGTGACTGGTTAGAGAAAAAGGGTATATTAGTCGGCTCCCGCTCACCCATTTTGTTACCTGAGCAAGGTTCCTGTGGTTACATTCAAGCACAGCCTAACATGCTAGCGAAAGAAGCGATGGACAGTAAGCGTGATTATATGGTGGGGTTGGGCGCTCAATTAGTTTCTGCTGATAATAAAGTGAAAACCGTTATTCAATCAGTGGGTGAATTAAGTGCACAAACATCTGTCCTGAGTATCTGTTGCGCGAATGTCTCAGAAGGTTTAACTAAAGGGTTAAAGTGGTGCGCTGAATATGCGGGTGCTGAACCTGATAAATGCGTATTTGAAATTAATAGGGACTTGGTCAATCACATTGCCGATAGCACGATGATACGTGAGATAGTGTCAGCCTGGCAATCTAGCGCCATTCGTCAATCTGACCTGGTGCGTAACTTGCAAAAATTTGACATTATCAATCCGGCTGATGAGGTTGATGTGGTGGTGGATGAACTCAATAATCAGCAACCCACTATGATAGGTGAGCGATGAGAACGGTGAATGAGCGCCTGATGGATGAATTACTTGCTCACTCGCTGTTTTCTGGTCGTTATGCTAGTGGGGTTGCTAAAAAGATGGTTAACACCCTGAATGCATTTGACGCTCAGCTCAGTGCATCCTTAATTGTGGCACTGGATGATGCCAATATCGATGCTGATAGTTTTACTGTAAGGCGATTAGAATCTTTGCTCGCCAGTGTTAAGGCTATTAATAAAAATGCGGTAGCCAACGCGTTTTCCCTTTTAAAGGGCGAGATGAAGGCGCATGCACAATATGAGGTAGATTATTATCCCGCTTTATTTGATTTTCTAATGCCAGAGGTTGTTCTTCGTCAATATCCATTGATGAGTCTCACCACAGATATGCTTTATGCAGCGGTGATGGCGCGCCCATTGCAGGGAAAACTGTTATCTGAGTGGGCTGAGGGTCTGGAAAAAGACCGCATGACGCGCATTAATAATACCGTTCGCAATGGGTATTTGAATGGCGATAGCGCTGTAGAAATGGGTCGTAAAATACGTGGTAATGTCAAGCAAGGCTATAAAGACGGTGCACTACAAATCAGTCGGGCAAATGCAACCAGTATTGCCAAAACCGCAATTAATCACCTACAAGCCACCGCCCGAAATCAGTTTGCAGAGGCTAATAAAAAACTCCTTGAGGGTAAGCAGTGGTTATCGACGCTGGACAACAAAACCTCTCATGCCTGTATTGTTCGCGATCGATTGAAATATACCCTTGAAAGTAAGCCAATCGGCCATAAAGTGCCCTATTTGCAAGGACCAGGAAAAATTCACTGGAATTGTCGTTCGACTGAAACATTGATCACTAAATCATGGCGTCAATTGGGAATTGATGTTGATGAAATGGACGAAAACACTCGGGCCTCGATGGATGGACAAACACCAGCCGAGACAACCTTTCTTCAATGGATACAACGACAATCCGCTTGGCGACAAAAGCAGGTATTTGGTGAAGTACGCTACCGGCTAATGAAAGAGGGTGGCATGCATCCGGCCCAGTTTTATAGCGATAAAGGTGAGTTTATTACACTGGATAAATTGAAAGAAATAGATAAACAAGCCTTCATTGCTGCTGAATTAGGCTAATTCTGCATTAATAAACATCAAGCCCGCGGATAAGCGGGTTTTTTTATTTACTAAATTTAACGCGCAAGGCGCATAGACAAATCTCAAGGGGAAATCATGAGTTTTATCAATATCGCTCGTAAATACCACTCACCAGCCGATGATCCTAATGGTGGTAGCGGCAGTGGTTCGCAAATCACGCCTGAACTACAAGCCATTATCGATAAGCAGGTCAATGAGCAAGTGGTGGGACTGAAAGCCAAAAACAGTGAATTACTCGGTAAACTCAAAGAACAAAACGAGAATCTAAAACGCTTTGAAGGAATCGATCCTGAACAGGTCAAAGGCATTTTGCAACGCTTTGACAATGATGAAGAAGCGAAGTTGATTGCCGAAGGCAAGATTGACGAGGTTATCAATAAGCGCACGGAACGATTGCGCCATGATGTAGAAAAAAAACTACAATCTGAGAAGCGACGGGCGGAAAAGGCAGAAGAATTTGCCAATAAATTCCGCAGTCGGGTTTTAGGCGATGAAATTCGTGCAGCTGCAAGTCAATCCGGCGCGTTAGCCAGTGCTCAGGAAGATTTAATATTACGTGCCAAGGGCATATTTAAAATCAATGACGAAGGTCAGGCCGTCGCTGTTGATGAGGAAAACAATCCGATTATGGGTAAAGATGGCCGTACACCTTTAACCCCCGCTGAGTGGATTGATTCGCTAAAAGAAAGTGCCCCCCATTTATTTCCTTCTGCATCCGGTACAGGTTCAGGGGATAGTAAGTCAGGGGGCGCACATTTTAAACGTTCTCAGATGTCTTCATCTGATAAGGCCGCATATATCCGGCGATTCGGTCGTGAAGCTTATCTGGGATTACCAAAGTAAGGAATTAATATAATGGCAACGACGGTTAATAGTGATTTAATTATTTATAATGATTTGGCTCAAACCGCATTTTTAGAGCGCAGACAAGATAATCTTGAGGTGTTTAATCAGGCATCAAATGGCGCAATTGTACTGGATAATGTTTTTATTGAAGGCGATTTACGTAAACGGGCATTTTATCAGATAAGCGGTTCGATTGAACATCGTGACGTGAATTCTACGGATAAAGTTACCGGTAAGAAAATTGGTGCGGGAGAATCCGTTGACGTTAAAGCCCCTTGGAAATATGGCCCCTATGAAATCACCGAAGAGTCATTTAAACGACGTGGCAGGGATGTTTCAGAATTTTCTGAGCTTGTGGGTACGGATGCTGCTGATGCTTCGCTTGAGGGCTATATCAAGTATTCCCTAGCAGCATTGGGGGCTGCGATTGGCGCTAATACGGATATGATGGTCACAGCTAATATTGCTACCGATGGCAAGAAGACCCTCACTAAGGGGTTACGCAAATACGGGGATAAATTCAACCGTGTCAATCTGTTTGTCATGCACTCAACAACCTATTTTGACATTGTTGATCAGGCGATTGATAACAAGGTTTATGAAGAAGCAGGCGTGGTAATTTACGGCGGCCAACCTGGAACGCTAGGTAAACCCGTATTAGTCACCGATACTGCGCCTGTTGATGCTATATTTGGGTTAGTCCCAGGGGCTATCACTATCACGGAATCACAGGAACCTAATTTTCGCTCTTATGAAATCAACGATCAGGAAAATTTAGGCGTTGGCTATCGGGGTGAAGGCGTGGTAAATGTGGGCGTGCTCGGTTACAGCTGGGATGAATCAAAAGGGACTAATCCTGATCTGACAAAATTGGGCACAGCTGGCAACTGGAAGAAACATTTCACCAGTAACAAATTAACGGCAGGCGTAATGATAAAATTGCAGCATGAAGCGAGTTTAGGGTTATCTGTGGATAAAACCACCGCGACAGCCAATAACAGCGATGCGGTGACCATTTCACTTGATTACTCAAAAGATAATCAACCTGTTCAGGGTGGCAATGTTGAGTGGTCAAGCACAGGTGGAAAATTGAGTAAAGCGGCGACTAAAACCGATGCAAAGGGTAAGTCCAGCGTCAAATTAACCGCCAGTACAGCAGGACAATTTACCGTCACTGCGACAGTAGATGGTGAGATGCGCACCACAGAAAGTATCACTTTTTCATAAAGAAAAATAAAGTTAAGGGGACTTTTGTCCCTTTTTTTGAGGTGAATATGATTGATTCGGATAAAAATTCGCCAACATTTAATAGTTATGCCAGCGTTGAGGATCTAAAGCGCTATGCCCGTGAAAGAGGAATTGATATACCCACTGATGGCTCACATATTGAGTCGATGCTGGTGAGTGCGATGGACTATTTAACGTCACAGCCATGGTTAGGAAAACGAACCCACTTAACCCAACCGCTATCCTTCCCACGCACAGGGTTATTTTATGACGGTGTGCCTATTGAGAATGACGCCATCCCTAAGCAACTCATTATGGCCCAGTGTCGGCTGGCGATTGAGTCAGAGAACGAAGATTTACAGCCAACGTTAGGGGGCGAAGTGACCACAGAACGTATTGAGGGGGCTATCACGGTCCAATATGCCTCGGGGACAAATTCGGGTTTACCCAAATTTGCCTGGTTAAATGGTTTGCTTAATGGCTTGTTAGATATACGTTCTGGATTTGCCATCAACACCTTTTCGGTGAGGTGATGATGAATCTTTATACTCGAATGGGTAAAACGACTGAGCGCTTGATAAAGCAGTACGGCATGGAGTATGTCTTAAAAAGAAAAGGCAAATTTTATGTTGATAAAAAGGGTCAGGAAATTATCGAACCCGATATGGTATTAAAGGCGGTCGGAGTAAAGACACAGTTTGCTATCAATGAAGTGGACAATTCCCTCGTTTTAACCAGTGATATTAAATTCATTGCGCATGCAAAGAGTAATATTCAACAGGGGGATATCATTATCATCGATAACATAAATCATCGAGTGATTGCTGTAAAAGAGATAAAGCCCCAACGCCAAACTATTTGTTTCATTGCACAATTGAGAGCTTGATATGACAAACAATTTTACAGCCGCCATTAATGCGTTTGTCAGTAAAGCAGAAGAAAAAATGGAAGTGGTTACAAAGGTGACATTCATTAAGATACTTGCAAGGTTAGTCATGATGTCGCCTGTCGGTAATCCTTCTATCTGGCAAGTGAATGCTAAAATAGCCGGAAAGGGAAAAGGAAAAGAAAGGAAGCCTGCAGGGTATACGGGGGGAAGGTTTCGTGGCAACTGGCAAGTGACGTTTGATGAAGTACCAATGAAAGAAACGGGACGAATAGATAAAAGTGGCGAGGTAACACAAGCTGAGGGCAATCATGTTATTGGTCAGTTTAAAGTGGGCATGAAGTCAGTCTATTTTTCCAATGTGGTTCCTTATGCTTATCGACTTGAGATGGGGCATTCAAAACAGGCACCGAAAGGTATGGTACGGCTCACGGCACAAGAATTTCAGCAGTTTTTTCATCAGGCCATCGCAGAGCGTAAAGGATGAACCCATTAACCATTAATACCGCGATACGGGCACATATTGCTCAATTTGCTGAGTCTGAAAATATCAAGGTTGCCTGGCCAAATTGTGAATTCGATGATATCAATGAACCCTATTTACAACTACACACCATGCCAGCGACAACGAATAATTTGAGTTTATCGCTCGATATGCCTGTATTTAGCGGTGTCATACAGATAAATGTAGTTGGCAAAGCAGGAACGGGCGACGCATTGGTCATGAATGTCGCTAATCGTTTAATAAATTTTCTAACAAACGGTTTTTCGTTGACCGATAATCTTTTTTTAAACGGCGAGCCATGTTTATTTCCAGCAATCTGTGATCAGGTTAATTATATTCTCCCCGTCAGCGTTGCTTATCGTTGTCACTCTACAATATAACATTGCCGCCATATGGTGGTTTTTCAACAGCCAATAATGAGGTTTTATCATGGCATATAATATTCCTAATGGTTCGCGTGTTTATGTAGCTAGTAAATATGCGGATGAGATAACAATTACGGCGGCTACCAATGCGACAGAGGCGGTATTAACTGTCAATTCGATTGGCAGTATTAAAACGGGCGATATTGTCCAGATTGATTGTGGCTGGAAAAAAATGTCAGGCGCTTTCAAAGTGAAAAAAGCAGCTGATACCAGTATTACACTGGAATCAATCGATACCACCGATAAAGCCGTTTTTCCCGTTGGTGGGGCTAAAGGAAGCTTGAAGAAAGTGGAAGAATGGGAGGCGATGCCGCAAGTCATGACATTATCGACGGAGGGCGGTGAGCAGCAAACGCAGGAAATTCAGTTTTTGGAAGATGAACAGGCAGAAACCGTTGATACCTTTAAAAACGGTATCACGCAGGTTTATACCTTTGCACATGATGCAAAATTACCTATTCGTAAGTTATTGATGAAACTGGATGACAGCAAGCAAATTACGGCAATGCGTTTTTTCAATAAACGTGCCAGTGAGGATCGTTATTTTACTGCTTCGGTCTCTTTCCAGCGCGTGCCCAATACAGCTATCAACGAGGTTGAAAACGTGGTAGCCCGTTTCTCACTTAAATCTGATTTGCAAATCTATGCAGTATAATTAAGGATGCAGCATGGCGAAATTTACATTGATACCCAAGCCAACGTTTAAAGCCAATGTCCTCATTCCGGTGGCAGGCAAAAAAGAGCCAGAGGTGGTGACCTTCACCTTTAATCACAAAGCCATGAGTGAACTGGAAACCATGCGTGAAATGCCGATTGATGAGTTCTACCAGCAGATTATTGCTGACTGGGCGATTGAAGAGCCTTATCACGCTGATAATTTAAAGCTGCTATTTGACAACTATCCCTCAGCTGCGAGCGCCATTAGTACAACGTATTATAGCGAACTATTAGGCCAACGCGAAAAAAACTTCTAGCGGTCGTTGAGGCCATGTATGGCGGCATGACCGAGACCGATATCCGCAACTTTGAAGCTGCCTTTGGTTTTACGCCGGAAGACAGCGAGGTCGAAGTTTGGCCAGATGTCTGGGAGGCTTATCTTACTTTTAATGCGCTTCGTACTCAGTGGCGAATGGGGGCGAATGGCCCCACAGGGCTGGATTACAGCGTGTTATCCGACGTCATCGATTATTTGGGTATTAATCAGGATAAAGGCGCTTTATTTAATGATATACGGGTGATGGAAGCGAAAGCCTTAGCGATAATGCACCAATAAAGCGGATATTTTTATCACAGGCTTTGAAGTGGGAAGGATATCAATTTTTATTATCATACAATTTAAGTAATGTATTGAATACCATTTTCTTAACTTCTTCAGCTTGAGAATCGACTAGTTTTTCAATATCGGTTTTGTAATCTTGTGGGGTAACTGATTTATCAAGGGCATCTAGGACAATCTGCGTCAATTCTGCATTAATAGATCTGCCATTCATTTTGGCGCGCCGTTTAATTTTTTCTTTAATTTCATGGGGCATTCTGAAATTAAATTGTGGGTCATCTCTTGCCATGTCAAAATCCTTAAGTTTATTAATTATTTCATATGATTAACTTACTGGATCTATTCATTGCAGGCAGAGATATATCAATGTGTACTGCAGGTATAAGTAAATTTGTTTTTGGAATAGTATTGGTAGCGATCTTTTCTATCGGGTAACGCTGATCAAACGGTGCTAAAGAAGATTCTTTTAAACCATAAAAAAATTGCCTAAACATTGTATGTTTGTGATTAATTACTGCTAGTACAAAATCTCCATCCATAAGTACATTGCATTTAGATATATCAAAAATAACTATTGCCTTTTTGGGAAAGCATATTCCATTGGACCCAACAGTTGACATAGCAGGTTCATCGATTTCTAAAGCAAATGAACCAGAGCTTTGGATGGTTTTTATTTCGCGCTCTACACATTCATCTAATAAATCGTCCGATTTCCCTGTTGGATCCATAGTATAGTGTAGCCAGTCAATTATTCTATTATGTTTTAGCACTGGCATGAATGACACATTCATTCTAGGACGACTAACATTATCAACTGGATGCATTAATTGAATAGGAGATTTACCAAGAACAGATCCCAGCTTTAGCAAAGTGTTTCCTCTTGGTTTAGCATTACCTGACTCATAAGCTGCTATTTGTCTCTGTGATACACCCACCAATGAAGCAAGTTGGGCTTGAGTTAGTGATTTATACGCCCGAAGGATCGTTATTTTTTGGCTAAACGGAAGCCTTGAGAACTCTTCTTCATTAATGTTCATCTTTTTCGCACTTGATTTATTCATAAAAGTTCATTAATATCCTTTTTATGAATTATTATGGCTATTTATGTAGTAATAAGCAAGGTAATATAATTGGTAAAAAGCTAATGTTGTTGATTAACATTATTTAATTAACTCTCGTGATTAAAAAAGACTTACATTTGATCAAATTTTATTTAATAGCTAAATCTAGAAGCGGTTGATGTTGTGTCTAGTAGAAAAGGCGAAGCCTTGACTAATTAGGATAGTCAAGGCCTCAAGTTTGTCCGAACCACTGAAGGAAACGAACATGAATAATATATCAATAACTAAAGCAGTTTGCACGATAAATGTACCGTTCCATGGCGCTGAGCTTTATATCGTCAACTATAACGGCGAACCATTTACCCCGATGAAGCCGATAGTAGAAGGGATGGGAATGATTTGGGCTGCTCAGTTTGTTAAGTTAAAACAAAGATTTATTTCAACTATTTCGGAAATCGAAATGGTTGCAGATGATGGCAAATCACGAAAAATGGTTTGCTTACCTCTTCGTAAACTTGCTGGGTGGTTGGCAACCATTAGTCCAAACAAAGTTAAGTCAGAAATCCGTGATAAAGTTATTCAGTATCAAGAAGAGTGTGATGATGTTCTCTATGAGTATTGGACTACGGGTGAGGTTAAAGCTAAACCACGTAAAAAAGTTAAGCAAATTGCTGGATGTATTACAGTAGAACAGCAAGAAGCCATCAAACAACTGGTACTGACTCGTGGCAAAAGCGTGCCACATGAACATCAGGGCAAAGCGACCATCACACTCTGGTCAGCACTGAAAAGTCATTTTGGTTGCAGTTATAAAGAAATCGCCGAAGAAAAATTTACTGAGGCACTGTCTCTTGCTGCTCGTGTACCGATTGAGGGTGAGTTCATCGGCAAAGCTCCTTTGCAAAATAATTTACCCGCTATTTGTGGAAGAATTATTCTTGACTATGAAAACGGTAGTGTAACTCGGACAGAAGTCGTCCCTTCTAATTATTTTATCGGGGATATTGAGACATTAATGGAATATTTAGAAAGACGCGGGGTTGTCGTGCTTGCTGATGAAACGGAACGCCGAAACTTTGTCAAAGATAATCTATTGCGATTAATCAACTGAGAAAACGATAAATCAATCATTTGAGCACCTTAAGGTATAAATCACTTACTACGCCAGCGCTGTGCTGGCTTTTTGTTGCAAGGAATCCGGTATGACCGATATCGCCACGATTTCATTAAAAGTAAACACGGCGGATTTGGAAAGAGGTGAACAGAAGTTAAAGTCATTTCAGGGAACAGCGGAAAAGGTTGAAAAGGCTTCCTCAAATCTGGAGGGTGGATTAAAAAAAGTTAGCTTAGCCTCACTGAGAAATGTCGAAACCATTAAGACGCAAAAAAGTGAACTTAACGACCTGTTAAATCGAATTAATCCCACCAATAAAGCGTTTGATGAACTGGATAAAATTAGCCGTAAACTCGCCGCTTCACATCAAAAAGGTTTACTCCCCCTTGACCAGTTTGTTGATTACAACACGATACTGGAAGAGTCGAGAGATAAGCTAAGCCGGATGAATCTGGCACTGACCGCAGAAGGGAAAGCGCTACTTGCACAGGAAGAAGCTTCAAAACGAGCGAAGTTAGCCGCGGATAATTTTTTAAATACATTAAAACAGCAATCAGACACGATAGGCAAGACGCGAACTGAAGTTCTTGAACTAAAAGCGGCGCAGATGGGCATTTCTCAACAGGCAGCGCCGATGATTGCCAAATTAAAAGAACAAGAAAAAGCGTTTATGAATGGCGCGGTAACGATGGGGCAATATCGTCATGCAATGCGTATGTTACCTATGCAGATGACCGATGTGGTGACCTCATTGGCTTCCGGTATACCGGCCTGGATGGTATTGGTGCAGCAAGGTGGACAGATTAAAGACTCGTTTGGTGGTGTTGGTAATGCCTTTAAAGCAATAGGCTCAATATTAACCCCTACCCGATTGTTGATGGGAGGATTGGCAGGTGTTACGGCAGCTGTTGCCATCGCCGCTTATAAAGGCTCACAAGAGTTTAGTGAATTTAACAATAAACTCATTTTAACGGGTGGGTATGCAGGGAAAACGGCAGGGCAACTTGCTATGTTGGCCAAACAGTTGTCAGCAGATGGCATAACACAAGGTGGAATGGCGGATGTAATAACTAAAGTTGTGGGGTCAGGTTCATTTTCTGGCAATGAAATTGATAATATTGCCAATGTCGCTGCCAGAATGGAAAAATTGGTGGGTCAATCTGTTGATGAAACAATAAAACAGTTCCAGCGCATTAAAGATGACCCAGTTAAAGCGATTAACGAACTTGACAAAAGCCTACATTTTCTGACTACAACGCAACTAGCGCAAATATCGACATTACAGGAACAGGGAAGAAAGCATGAAGCCGCTAAAGTTGCCATGGAAGCCTATGCGACTGCAACGAAAAATAGAACTCAGCAGATAAAAGCGAATTTAGGTTATCTTGAGTCAGCCTGGGCAGTGGTTAAAGATAAAGCAAGACTCGCTTGGGATAGCATGTTAGATATTGGTCGTGAACACACATTAGACCAGAAGATACGTGATTACGAGGAAAAATTAGTTGCATTCCAGGTAAATCCGGTTGCAAGATTAAATTATTATAATGCCTCAGGGAAAACAGCGACAGATTTAAGGCGTGAACTTGATTTACTGAAAGAGAAAAAATATCAACAGGATATTGAAAATCAGAGAAAACAAGCGGCGGTAAGGGCTCAAGAGGCAGAGAAAGCACGTTTTAGGGTTGACCAGGAGCTCAAACACAAATTTGAAAATGCGGAAGAAAAGCATCAAAGTGAGCTTGAAAGAATAAGAAATTCGGGTGGTTCAAAATCCGTTATCGATGAAGCGATAAGGCGTGAAAATGCCCGTTATGCGAAAGAAAAATCAAGTTCAGACTCAAAAGCTGATGCATACCGCCCATCTTTAGGCACACGTTGGGAAGAAGAAGCGCAAGCCAGAAACAGAGCACTGCAGGCAGAATTACGAACATTACAGGATGAAAGTCAATATGTTGGGATTATCAGCCAGCAACGCAGGGAACTTTTCAAAACAGAAAACCAGCTAGTCATTCTTGAAGAGGCCAAAAGTGGCACAAACAAACGCCGTCTGAGTGAAGATGAGCGGTCATTATTATTAAAAAAAGAAGCCATTCTCTCTGAGAAGCGTGAAGCTGCACAGATAGGCGATAAAATTGAGAAACAAAAACAACTCAATGCCTTGCGGTTATCGAATGATGGATTGCAAGAAGAAATAAGACTCAGGCTGGAGAGTATTGGCAAAACCGAGATTCAAATAGCGAAAGAGCAGGAACTAAAGAAATATCGTGAAGAAATGGCCCGTAAAGGGATTGAGCAAGAAAACCCTGAGTATGGTCGAGGCCTTTCACTCATTAATGAGAAGTACAAAAATGAGGAGTCATTGCGGAAAAACTGGGAAGCAGGGATTAAGCAAGGATTTACAAATTTTGAACAACAAGCGAGGGATGCTTATGGCAATGTTGCGAATGTTACCAAATTTGCCTTTGAAGGAATGAGTCAATCACTGACGGATTTTTTAGTGACGGGGAAGTCTAATTTTGCTGACTTCACTAAATCATTACTTGAGATGATTGTGAAGTTAATGACGCAAATGGCGATGCTTCAGGCGATGAAAGCGGCTTTTGGTGGACAAACAGGCGGAGTTGGAGGAGCGATTGCTAATATTTTTGGTTTTTCATCAGGCGGATATGTGGGCGGTGGGGGTAAATATGACCCGAAAGGTATCGTTCACGGTGGGGAATTTGTATTTACCAAAGAAGCGACTCAGCGGTTAGGTATCGCTAACCTGTATCGCCTGATGGATGGAAGTAAGCGAGGTTATGCGTCTGGCGGATATGTGAGCACATCTTCAACGCCCATGTACGGCATGCAACCCGTAACAAACGGTGTTAATGTCAATTTAGGCGGTATTCATGTTGACGGTCAACCGCAGCAGTCCAGCCCTTCCAATGTCGATATGCGCGCAGCGGAGCAATCCTTAACCCAGAAAATCAAATCGGTCTTAGTGGCAGAGAGTCGAGATGGAGGTGATTTGCATAAAATTATCAAGGCAGTCAATGGGCGGGGGTATTAATCGATGAGCGCATTTTTGATAGGAAAAAATTTCACTTTTGTTATGCTTGGCATCAATTTAGACTAAGTCAGTATTGGCCAAACGTAAAATCAAAGGAAAAACAATGAAAAAAACGTTACTGTTTTTAATCCCAACCCTATTTTCTGGCGCGGTATTAGCAAAAGCCGGTGAGAGTACGCTCTCTTTTGGTTATTTGAATGTGAAGTCTGGCGGAGAGAAGGAATTAACTGAGAAAGCGGATACTACAAAACCAGACCCTGAAGGAATTGCAACAGTTTATGCTATTGACATCCTCCCCCACCTTCACACTTCGTGACTCAGGAGGGGGATTCCCGTTAGTCGGAGACTATCTGATCGCTCAGAAGCCTGGTTCCTGCTGCTGACGGCATTACTGCACCGTTCACTTCACAGGCTAACACGGCATGTCCTGCCGCTAAAATGTTACGAGCTCCGTTGATATCTGCGTTCTCTGTATACCCGCACTCAAGGCACTCGAATCTACTTTGTGATTGACGATTTTCTTTCGCTGTATGACCACAACATGCACACCGTTGACTTGTATATGCCGGAGGCACAGCTAATACCTGACCACCGCGCCATAGCTGCTTGTACTCAAGCTGACGGCGCATTTCATACCAACCCTGATCCAGTATCGAACGGTTAAGTCCTGATTTTGCCCTGACATTCCGTCCGTGCTGCTCTTGTGTACCTTTTGCCGATTTCGACATGTTACTGACCTTTAAGTCCTCAATGACGATCATCGCGTGGTTTTTGCTGATTTCACTGGTGACTTTGTGAAGGTAGTCTTTGCGGATATTGGTTATATGCGAGTGGAGACGTTGGATTTTTCGCTTCTGTTTTTTCCAGTTATTGCTGAATTTAACTTTACAGCTTAACTGACGCTGGAATTTCGCCAGCTTTTTTTGGTTGGTTTTAAAACTGTTTACAGGTTCAAACACTGTGCCGTCTGACAGCGTGGCGAGTCTGGTTACACCTGCATCCAAACCAATCATTGTTGCTGACGAATGAGGCTGAATGTCCATTTCCAGTTCGACCTGAAACGATATATACCAGTGTCCCGCATGTTGGCTAACGGTTGCGTTTTTAATCTTACCGTACAGCTTTTGCGACTGCCGGAACTTTACCCATACCAAACCTGACGGTAATCTCACTCTGCCATTATCGAGCTGACAATATTTATCAAAATTAACAAAACGAACTGAATCACGCCCGTCATTTTTCCTTTTAAATACAGGAGCTTTTGCTGCCAGTTTTTTATCAAAGCAGCGTTTCCATGCCCCGTGCAGATCTTTGAGTTTCTGCTGAAGATTATCCGTGTAGGCTTCTTGCAAAAAGGAATGTTCCGGCTTTTTTTTCCATTCTGTGAGCATCCGATTTAGTTCAAACGCTGACGGTAGTTTACCGCCGGATTCAATAATGCGTTGCGTCTCTGCTAGCCCGTAATTCCAGATAAAACGAGCGCATCCGCACAACTGCCGCAAACGTTGCGACTGTTTTTCGGTTGGTTCGAGTCTGAATTTGTAGGCTTTTAGAATTAGCATTATTACTCAGTGTGTAGTAAATTATCTCACTATCTTACCGTATATCCGGTTAATTTCAATGCAAAAATATAAAATCAACCGTTCAAGACATGCAGCGTTTCTTTTACATGTTCACCTTGTCTTTGTGACTAAGTACCGAAAGAAAGTACTCAGTGGCTTGCACTACAAAGCATTTCATCAGTATGCAGGTGAAGTGTGTCGCGACTTTGGGGCTGATTTAAAGGAAAGTAACGGA
>NZ_CAJCFU010000076.1:0-5791 GCF_903968575.1 Arsenophonus endosymbiont of Apis mellifera
GAAATGAAACGCTGGGTTTATGTCGATGGCAGAAAGTGGAAAGGATTAATGACCCGTCGGGAAATAGAGAGCGTAATATGTCAAGGAGACCTTACGCATTTGGCGTAGTGATTATTGCGGGGTTAATCGTCTGGGCGTCTTGGTTGTTGACATCCTTAAACGAAGTTAAGGCATTAAATAAAAACCTCACCATTGACCTCGATAAACAGATAGCCATTACCACTAATGCTTTTCAGTCAATGAAGGTAATCAATGATATTGCAAGAATTAATAGTGAGACCCGTCAGCGTAAAGCAGTTGACTCTGAGGCAACACAAGCAGCAATTAAAGCGCATGTCGTCCATCAGGATTGTGCCAATCGCATTATTCCTCATGGGGCTATTGTCGAGTTGCAGCAGCACACGAAACGAATACGTTCAGACGCCTCACATTCCGATACCCCCTTACCTACTCGCTGATTGCTTACCGCCAGCCATCACAGATATGATGACATGGCGTGATAGTCTGGTACTCAATGAGCAGTTACTGACAGTGATTGAGCTGTGTAATCTTGACAAACAGGCGATAAGGCGAATTGAAAAGCAGAGAGATGACAATTGAGAACGAAAAGCAGTACATCAAATCACAGTGTCAATGAATCAAAATGAGCTCAATCAAATTAATCAACACTCGCCACGGCTGCGATGTTATTCGTGTGCATTTTGAGAATGCAGTAGGGCGATTTCATAAAAGTTTTAAAACGTTGGATCCGGCTTGCCGTTTTCTTTTTTTGAGTGAATCTGAACGATTTTTGTCGATGACGGCAAAAGAAAAAGAGCAATGCCGAGACTGGCCTCTTCGTAAACTCATTCAGTTCTATGTGGGCAAAAAAGTCTCACAATGTGAAACGGGGCATTTACGGCAAAGTTCCCTTGATACGATTAAACATGCTTTGTTTTCAATTGACGAAAAGTTGCAAGCAAAAATGGCGTTAAATATTCGTCCTAGTGAATTTAACGGCTTGCCCGAGAATACCCTTAAACATCTGCATTCTGCTTATTTGTTGTTAAAAGCAATGCGAAATATTGGCGTGAGTCCAATTCCAAAACTGAAAAAGAAAGTGAAAAAGCCTATTTTTATTCCGGCGTTTGGCAATGTGGAAGAGATGATCAAACAATCGCCTGTTCGTGAAAAGATAACTTTTATTTTGGCATCAAAATTGGGCTTGCGGATAAGTGAAATCTTGGCATTGGACTATAGCGATATTCGTGAACAGAGAATTTACATCTCAAAGCACTTAACGCGATATGGCATTGTAAATTTGGGGATGAAAGCGGATTTGCAAAGGATCTTACCGCTGCCAAAAGATTTAAAGCAATTTTTGGATAAAGAAAAGAGAGGAAAACCTATTCCATTGTTAATGTCAGACCGTCAATCTCGTTTGTCATTAACGTACGGAAGAAGTGGGATCATCAAAAAACGGTTATTGGAATATGAGATTGGTACATTTCATAACTTACGGCATTTTGCCGCGATTTCATTAATCCAAAGAGGCTACGGAATAAATGTCGTATCGAAAATGTTGGGTCATCAAAGTATCAAAATTACGCATGATACTTATGGACGTTTTTGTCGGTCAGTTTTGGACATAGAAATTTAACATTTGCGTTTATTTTTTAATCACAATCCAAAAGGGGTGGAAAGCGATCAAATTCAATAACCATGCGGTATTCAGTAGGATAATTTACAGAATAGCCAAAAACGCATAATTCCGCAGTCATAACTCCGCATTTTGAAAAATTGAAAAACCTAATAATCACAACGTATGAAGAGGGATTTTTTTCGCATAAGTCCGCAAAATAAGTCCGCACCCAAAACGGCTAATTTTACGAATGTTGCACAAGTGTTAACAAGAGGTTGTCATGTCACGGAAAGCTAAATATCAAAAAGCGTATATTGACGACGTGATCAACTTGTCTTTGGTGAAAGGAAAAGTATCAAATCATTTCATTGCAAAGTGGCTGCACGTTGACGAAAAAACCGTTAGGAATTGGCGAAAGGATTATTGCGAGTTTGATCATGCTTTTCATCATGCTGCGGATATTTTGAAAAAGGAAATTGCCGAAACGGCAAGGCAAAATACCAAAATGCGAACACGCAAAATCATTAAAAAAACACCGGTTGGCGAAACGACTACGATAGAAGAAGTATTGCCTAGTCACAATGATATTGCTGTGTACAAAAAGATGGGGATCAACGAAGTCTTCTTTAACGAAGAAAAGCAACAACAAAAAGAATATTTAAGATCGATACTTGAGCGCAAAAAAACGGGTGAAATGACTGCACTGGAAGCAGCGCAATTTTTAGAGATAGAAGGTATACCTGTCCCCAACACGCTATTGCTCGAAATTAAGCAATCATCAAATTTCAATGAATCGGAAGATATTTTCCCTTCTGTTATCCACGTTAACGCCGGAAGTTTTAGCAATGACGAAAGAAATAGCAATTGATATTCCACCAAAATTAACCGCCGTGTTTAACGGGAGTGCCCGTTATCGCTGCGCTTACGGTGGGCGAGGAAGTGGAAAAACACGTACCTTTGCATTGATGTTGGCGGTTAACGCTTTCAATGCAGCAAGGGTGGGGAAAAAAGGCGTGATACTTTGTGCGCGTGAGTTCATGAACTCCCTTGAAGATTCCAGTATGCAGGAAGTGAAACAGGCAATCCAAAGCGTCAGTTGGCTCAATGCCTTTTTTGATATTGGTGAAAGATATATTCGTACCAAAGACAAGCGAATTTCTTTTGTCTTCTGTGGTTTAAGACACAACTTGGATAGCCTGAAATCAAAATCATCAATTTTGTTCTGCTGGATAGATGAGGCTGAAAACGTACCAGAGTACGCATGGCAAAAATTAATCCCTACGGTGCGAGAAGAAGGCTCTGAAATTTGGGTTACTTGGAATCCAGAGCGAAAAGGGAGCGCAACCGATGTACGCTTTAGGCAGAAAAAGCCAAGTAACTGTATTTCAGTTGACCTTAACTACAATGATAATCCGTGGTTTCCTGATGTTTTGGAGGAAGAACGGAAAAATGACCGGATCCGGCTTGATGCCAATACCTATGCATGGATTTGGGAAGGCGCTTATTTAGAGAATTCGAATAAGCAAGTATTGAATGGAAAATATGATGTTGTTGAGTTTGATCATGATCTCTGGAAAAAAGCAGACCGATTGTTGTTTGGTGCCGATTTTGGTTTTTCAAATGACCCTAGTACCCTGATCCGCAGCTTTATCCTTGGTGACTGTCTGTACGTAGAATACGAAGCCTACAGGGTCGGTGTGGAATTGGACGCATTACCTCATTTCTATCAAGCGATACCGGAAGCAACACGTTGGCCAATTAAAGCAGACAACAGCAGACCAGAGACTATCAGCTACTTAAAACGACAGGGTTTTAATATTGCTCCGGCATCCAAATGGAATGGTAGCGTAGAAGACGGCATCGCGCACCTACGAGGCTTCAAAAAAATCATTATTCACCCGCGATGCAAACACACAATTGAAGAAGCGCGGCTATATTCGTACAAAATTGACCGTAATACGGGTGATGTTCTGCCTGTCATTGTTGATGCTCACAATCACTGTTGGGACGCAGTGCGTTATTCTTTGGACGGGTATATCAAAGGCTCAGTCTCTTTTTTGGATACGCTATAGTGTATTGCTGGGAGTACAAAAACGTTCGGTTTCGTACACCCAAAAAAAGAACCGTACAAAAATAGGTTAAATTGATTTCGTACACCCTGTATAATAAGTACATCTATTTCGTACAGGAGAAATAAATATGTCACGGGTTTTTGCCTACTGCCGAGTATCCACCTTAGAACAGACCACCGAAAATCAACGCCGAGAAATTGAAGCAGCCGGATTTAACATTAAACCGCATCGAATTGTCGAAGAGAATGTTAGCGGTTCGGTGGCTGCTAATGAAAGAAATGGATTTGTCAGATTAACAGACAGGTTAGAGCCTGATGATATTCTTGTTGTCACAAAATTAGATCGATTAGGCAGGAATGCAATTGATATTCGCAAAACCGTTGAAAACCTAGCCTCATTAGGTGTTAAAGTTCACTGTCTTGCATTAGGTGGCGTCGATCTCACCAGCCCAGCCGGAAAAATGACAATGCAGGTGATTTCTGCTGTTGCTGAATTTGAACGGGATTTGCTAATTGAGCGCACTCAGGCAGGAATAGTCAGAGCAAAAGCACAGGGTAAAAAGCTCGGCAGACCTCGATCACTGGACGACAAACAAAGAGAAGAAGTGATATTGCATTTAAAAAACGGTCAAAGCATCAGTTCTCTTGCAAAAATCTTTAATACAACCCGACAAACGATCATGCGAATAAGGGATGCGGAATTTGCTACGGCAAAATATGGGGTTCCGGCGTAGAACCCCTAGCAAAAGAATTTGGCGCATCACGCGAAACCATTTATCGGTATTTGCGGACTGGCTAGGATTGAGGTAGTAGCCTATGAACTTCAGGTCGTGGTTTCTGAGATGCTTGCCAAAGTTCATATTGAGTTTGCATTTCGATCCACATTTCAGCACTTGTACCAATTGCCCTTTCTAGTCTTAAAGCCATATCAGCAGAAATACCTGAATTACCATTCAATATACGAGAAAGAGAGACTCTAGTAACACCTAATGCTTTTGCTGCCTCAGTCACTGAAACGTGGCTTAAATATTCACGTAAAACGATTCCTGGATGAGAAGGGTTATACATTCTAGTCATAATTACCTCAATGATAGTCTTGATAATCAACAAGGATCACGTCCTCACCTTCAAATTTAAACGTTAATCTCCAATTTCCATTAACAGATATTGCCCAGTGACCTTTTAGCGATTCTCCTTTTAATGGATGCAACTTCCAGCTTGGGGCTGACATATCAGAAGGTTTTTTTGCGACGTTTAAGGCGGTTAATTGCACTCGTAACTTTACAGCATGTTTAGCTTGAATCCCTGAAGTTACACCTGTTTTAAAAAATCGCTCAATCCCTTTGTGACGAAAATTCTTAATCATACATCACCTTGTAAAATGTATATATACACTATACAAGATGGTGATAAAAAAATCAATATAAGAGGTTGTATGTTCCTTTCTCTTAAACGAAAAAAATCACCCCAAAAACTCGCCGATGGCGGATTGGATAACCTGATGCGTGAGGTGAATGCGATAGGGTCGTCCACGACGACATTACCGTCCAGTTTTGCTGCACTTGGCATAACAGGTGCGGGCTATTTTGAAACCGACAAAGGCTTGGCGTGGCTCTATGAGCGTGTGTCGATTGTGCGGAAATATATCAACAAAACGTCAGGAGACTGTATCAAGCACTGGCGTACCGTGCGTTTTACGGGCGATGATGAAGAACGAACGGAACAGCTTAATGATGTGTTCACGGGCGAAGAAAAGCGCCTTAACATCAAAAAGCACGCAGAACTGTCGTTAAAACTAGCTTCACTCTACGGCGGTAGTCTGTTAATCGCGGTGACCGATGAGGAAAATCTGGAAAAGCCGCTCAATGTGAATAACGAACAACTAAAAGGCTTTTTGGTCGTCCGGCAAGGCGAGTATCGCATTCGCAAAATCGCTACCAACATTTTTAGTCCGTGCTTTAACAAACCGTTATTGTTTGAATTAAAAAGCGATGAAAAGATACTTGTTCATCACTCCCGTTGTTGTTTGACAGTCGTTAATCAAATTACCAATAGCACCGTTAGAGCGAATGAAAAAGCCAATGATGGTAAAAGCGATA
>NZ_CAJCFU010000077.1:0-45810 GCF_903968575.1 Arsenophonus endosymbiont of Apis mellifera
TGCATCAGGCTTGCGCCCATTGTGCAATATTCCCCACTGCTGCCTCCCGTAGGAGTCTGGGCCGTGTCTCAGTCCCAGTGTGGCTGATCATCCTCTCAGACCAGCTAGAGATCGTCGCCTAGGTGAGCCTTTACCCCACCTACTAGCTAATCTCATATGGGTTCATCCGAAGGTGTGAGGCCTAATGGTCCCCCACTTTGCTCCTTAGAGATTATGCGGTATTAGCCACCGTTTCCAGTGGTTATCCCCCGCCTTCGGCCAGATCCCCATACCTTACTCACCCGTCCGCCGCTCGCCGGCAAGAAAGCAAGCTTTCTCCCGCTGCCGCTCGACTTGCATGTGTTAGGCCTGCCGCCAGCGTTCAATCTGAGCCATGATCAAACTCTTCAATTAAAAGTTTGATGCTCAAAGAATGTTTTACTGGCCGTAACGCTTCTTTTTGCCACTTTGTCGACGTTTTAACGCCTTCGCTGTGGCCCAAAATCACGTTACTGCTTATTAGTTCATATATGAATTAACTGTTTTGTCACTCTTCAAGACTTAATCTTCAAATAGTTTTTGATGATGTCTTGCGAGTGCCCACACAGATTGTCTGATTAATTGTTAAAGAGCGTGCGACCCAGGTCGCGAGGTGGCGTATATTACGCTTTTCACCTTAATTCTCGTTATACTTTTATTCACTAGTTGATGAATAAGTTGCGATAACAGGATGGGCATTATAGATTTATTTTATCTTTACACAAGTACTTTTTTGAAAAAAATAATTTTGCTTTATTTATGAACAATACGCTCATTTTAATTGACGCTTTTTTATCTTATTCGGTAAATCTGCCAGACTATTTATAATCCAATCAGCATATTTTTTATCATCTTCCGTGACAGACTTTGCTGTAGTAACCAATACATTTGTTCCAATATGCGCCTCTTTACCGGCTTGCATATCAGAAAGTTTATCGCCCACCATATAAGAGGCTTTCATATCAATATTGAGGTGTTTTTGCGCTGCCAATAACATACCGGCCTTCGGCTTACGGCAATTACATATTTGTCTATATTTTTGTTCAATTGCATCCGGATGATGAGGACAATAATAAATGCCATCAAGCTCAACGCCACGATCAATAAGAGACCAATCCATCCATTCCGTCAATGCAAGAAATTGTGCTTCTGTGAACAATCCTCTGGCAATACCTGATTGATTGGTAACCAGAATCAATGCATAACCCATTTTTTTCAATTCAAGCATTGCCTCAATGGCACCTTCGATAAATTGAAAATTATCTATCTCACAAACATAACCATGATCGTGGTTAATGGTACCATCACGATCAAGGAAAATCGCCGGAATACTTTGACTCACCGTATTACTCCATTAAATTTAACTTCGTTGATTATATGAAAAGCGGTTAAATAAGAACAAGATCAATATTTACATTTTTGTTGACTTAGACGTCTAGACACCTTAACATCCAGACCAAATATGATCGAATTTTCTCACCAATTTCCATTATTTAGTAGATCACAATGATAAGACTTTCTAACATTAATAAAATTTTTCACCAAGGAACAAATGCAATTCATGCACTAACCAATATTAATTTGCATGTTCCTCAAGGCCAAATTTACGGGGTTATCGGTGCTTCCGGTGCCGGGAAAAGTACGCTAATTCGTTGTGTCAATATGCTTGAGCGCCCTACATCAGGAGAAGTATTCATTGATGGACAAGCGTTGGCCGATCTTTCTGAAAAAGAGTTAATCTTCACACGTCGTACTATCGGAATGATCTTCCAGCATTTCAATCTACTTTCGTCGCGAAATGTTTTTGATAATATTGCCTTGCCTTTGGAGCTAGATAACACACCAAGAGCCAAGATCCATCAACGCGTAACAGAGTTATTAAAACTAGTCGGTTTAGCAAATAAAAAAGATGCCTATCCAGCTAGTCTATCTGGTGGACAAAAGCAACGTGTTGCTATAGCTCGCGCTTTAGCCAATTCTCCTAAAGTACTATTATGCGATGAAGCAACAAGCGCATTAGATCCGGCAACAACCCGTTCTATTCTTGAGTTATTGAAAGATATTAATCGACGTTTAGGTTTAACCATCTTACTTATTACTCACGAGATGGACGTTGTAAAACGTATATGCGATCAAGTCGCGATCATCAGTGAAGGGCGCTTAATAGAACAAGATAGCGTGAGTGAAGTATTTTCTCATCCAAAGACACCGATTGCGCAAAATTTTATTAAATCAACCCTGGTATTAGATATTCCTGAAGATTATCAAAGGCGTTTACAGATGACGCCGGCATCCGATTTATCGCCATTATTGAAAATGGAATTTACCGGCAAGTCGGTCGATGCGCCATTGATTTCAATGGTAGCTAGAAAATTTAATATCGACATTAATATATTAAGTTCACAAATTGATTACGCCGGTGGGGTTAAATTTGGTTTTATGCTGGCTGAACTTCATGGTCTTGATGAAGATATTGAAAAATCAATTACCTTTTTAGAAGAGCACCATGTAAAAGTGGAGATCTTAGGTTATGTCTGAAAAAATGATTATCCTGCTACTAAATGGTACCCTTGATACACTTATTATGACTTTTGTGTCAGGATTTTTGGGGTTTTTATTAGGACTTCCGATTGGAATATTACTTTATGTAACACGCCCCGGCCAAGTTATGGAAAACCAGACACTATACCGAACAGTATCTGCATTAGTTAATGTGTTTCGTTCCGTTCCATTTATTATTTTACTGGTTTGGATTATTCCATTAACTAAATTCATCGTCGGCACATCTATCGGTATTCAGGCTGCTATCGTTCCACTGACTATCGGCGCAGCACCTTTCATTGCCCGTATGGTGGAAAATACGCTGTTAGAGATCCCCAATGGCTTAATTGAAGCGGCTCGTTCAATGGGCGCAACGCCGCTACAAATCATTGCTAAAATCTTGTTACCTGAATCTTTACCCGGTTTAGTCAACGCAGCGACCATTACGTTAATTATGTTAGTCGGTTACTCTGCGATGGGCGGGGCGGTGGGTTCTGGCGGATTAGGTCAGATTGCGATGCAATACGGCTATTATACCTATAACCCAACTGTGATGAATACGGTACTTGCTTTACTGATTATTTTAGTTTTCGCTATTCAATTTGTTGGCAATCATCTAATGAAAAAAACACGTAAATAGAATCACTGCTTAAAAAGGTTAAACTGAGTCTTAGTGGGTCTTAAAGAGGTAATTATGTCTATCAAAATAAAAACTAGCGCCGCTGTTGCAGGACTATTAAGTATATTATTTTTTAGTGGCTGTGGTGAAAAAACAGAAAAACCTAATCACATCAGAGTGGGGGTCATTATGGGCAAAGAGTTAGCAGTGGCTGAAGTCGCACAAAAAGTTGCCAAAGAAAAATATCAGCTTGATGTAGATTTAGTTGCCTTTAATGATTTTGTCCTGCCAAATGAATCTCTAGACAAAGGCGATATTGATGTTAATGCATTTCAACATAAACCTTATTTAGAGCAACAAATTAAAGATCGCAATTATAAATTAGTCGCTGTTGGCAAAACATTTATTTATCCTATTGCAGCTTACTCTAAAAAAATTAAGTCTGTTAAACAACTAGCTGATGGTGCCCAAATCGCTATTCCCAATGATCCAACCAATTTGGGACGTTCACTATTGCTGTTACAAAAACAAGGGCTAATCAAAGTAAGCGAAAGTGCCGGTTTACAACCTACTGTATTGGATATCACTGAAAATCCTAAAAAGTTGAATTTTATTGAATTGGAAGCGCCACAATTGCCTCGTAGTCTAGATGATCCCAAGATTGTACTTGCGATTATTAATACAACGTGGGCTAGTAGCGCCGAACCTAAATTAACGCCAGCAAAAGATGGATTGTTCGTTGAAGACAAAAATTCACCTTATGTAAATCTCATCGTCAGTCGTGTAGATAATCAAGATAATGAAAATGTGAAAAAATTTATTAAAGCCTATCAATCCGCCGAAGTTGCTGAGGCAGCAAATAAAATTTTTGACGGTGGTGCTATTCCTGGTTGGTAATCGCTTTATCAAAAAGAGTAACATTTTAATAAAATAAGCGGATATAATCCGCTTATTTTATTATTAAATTCATTCAGCCAATTATTTCTATTATGATGGCTAAAACTGGTTATTAGTTCTATTTGTTTTCTTTAAAAAGGAATGGATATGCGCCTATTACTCTGTTGTCTTACACTCTGTATCTCAGGCTGTAATTTGCTTTCTGCAACTGAATATAATAAACAAGATAACTCGCTAAAAAACAAAAAAATGTTATCAAAAAAATCTCACCGCGAAAGGGATCTATGGTAAAAATTATTGATAAAACAGAAGTGTTATTAGGTAAGCCATTTAAAGATTTGGATATTGTTTCCGGTATTTCATGCCAACCTAATCGACAAGCTCCCAGTGTAAGTATTCCAATCGCAAAAAAAAACATGTTGAAAAAGGCCTCTTCTTTAGGTGCCAATGCCGTATTATTGCATCGTTGTGAAATAATTAGTACACCAGATTGTTATCAAACTGCTATCTGTGAAGGCTCTGCGCTGAATATTATCAATGAATAATTTTCAATTTAAGGTAATTGGGGTGATAGAATCACCTTATAAAGAAAAATTTGCTATCCCGAGACAACCGGGCTTAATTGATGACGGACGGGGTTATCTGCGTCTATTGCCGCCTTATAATCATCCTGATGCGGTTCGCGGATTAGAACAATTTAGCCATATTTGGGTTATTTTCATTTTTCATCAAACCATACAACAAAGTTGGCGCCCATTGGTAAGACCTCCCCGTTTAGGTGGTAATACTAAAATGGGGGTTTTTGCCACTCGTTCTCCATTTCGTCCTAATCCAATAGGTATGTCATTAATTGAATTGAAAAACTTAACTATCCGTGATAACGAAGTAGGTCTGACTCTAGGTAGTATTGATTTAGTTGATGGAACCCCTGTTGTTGATATAAAACCCTATATTCCTTTTGCCGAATCTTTACCAAAAGCGGTTGCTGGATTTGCCCAAGCTGCGCCGGTCAGTGAAATGTCTGTTGTTTTTGCTGCTATTGCCCAAAAACAGCTAATTGAACAACAAACTCGCTACCCTTTCCTTGAGCGTTTTATTCGTCAAGTTTTAGCCCAAGATCCGCGTCCGGCATATAAAAAAAATGTTGCTGATGAAAAAATTTACGCTGTCCATCTGCTTGATTTTAACGTTAGATGGCAGATTTCAACCAATATGGTTGTCGTTCTCTCCTTAGATAGGCTAAAAAATTAAGTTATCGCTTTTGACAATAGCAAGTCGCTGGTAGACTAGGAATAATTTTGTTTTAATGGTTGGTTAATGCCAACTGGAAGTAATTCGTCGTTGATGGAAGCTAATAATGCGTACAAGCCAATATCTTCTCTCTACTTTAAAAGAGACTCCCGCCGACGCTGAAGTTATCAGTCATAAGCTGATGCTTCGCGCAGGTATGATCCGTAAACTTGCTTCAGGGCTATATGACTGGCTACCAACCGGTGTTCGTGTGCTGCGCAAAGTTGAGAACATAATTCGTGAAGAAATGAACCGCGTTGGAGCAATTGAAATTTCCATGCCAATAATTCAGCCAGCAGATCTATGGCAAGAAAGTGGGCGTTGGGAGCAATATGGGCCAGAATTACTTCGTTTTGTTGATCGTGGCGAGCGACCTTTTGTGTTGGGCCCAACTCATGAAGAGGTGATTACTGATCTTATTCGTAACGAAGTAACTTCTTACAAGCAGCTTCCGTTGAACCTTTATCAAATCCAAACAAAATTTCGTGACGAAGTAAGACCACGTTTTGGCGTTATGCGTTCCCGTGAATTTATTATGAAAGACGCTTATTCTTTTCATACCAACCAAAACTCTCTGCAACAAACTTACGATGCTATGTATGCGGCATATAGTGCAATCTTTACGCGTATTGGCTTCAATTTT
Source organism: Arsenophonus endosymbiont of Apis mellifera (assembly GCF_903968575.1). Lineage (NCBI taxonomy): Bacteria > Pseudomonadati > Pseudomonadota > Gammaproteobacteria > Enterobacterales > Morganellaceae > Arsenophonus > Arsenophonus endosymbiont of Apis mellifera. Next base: position 6,009 of record NZ_CAJCFU010000077.1, read on the forward strand.
AGGGCAGTTCAAGCAGATACTGGTTCTATTGGGGGTAATGCATCACATGAATTTCAAGTATTAGCAGATAGTGGTGAAGATAATATTGTTTTTTCTACCGCTTCAGATTACGCCGCTAATATTGAGCTAGCCGAAGCCATTTGTGTTACGAAAGAACGAGCTGCACCCGTTGAAAATATGCGTCTTGTCGATACACCTAACGCCAAAAGCATTGCCGAGCTTGTTGAGCAACATAATTTACCTATTGAGAAAACAGTTAAAACTTTAATTGTTAGTGCCGCAAAAGAGAGTGGCCATCAGCTGATTGCCTTATTGATCCGGGGTGATCATGAATTAAATGCGATAAAAGCAGAGAAACATCCTCTGGTCGCAAGTCCATTGAAATTCGCAACAGAAGAAGAAATACGCGCCACTCTGAAAGCTGGCCCAGGTTCATTAGGCCCTGTTAACTTGCCAATACCGGCGATTGTCGACCGCAGCGTTGCCGTGATGAGTGATTTTAGTGCTGGCGCCAATATCGATCATAAACACTATTTTGGTATCAATTGGCAACGTGATCTCCCTTTGCCCGACGTTTATGATCTACGTAATGTCGTAGAAGGTGATCCAAGTCCAGACGGTAAGGGTACACTACAAATTAAACGTGGAATAGAAGTTGGTCACATTTTTCAACTTGGAACTAAATATTCTGAAGCAATGAAAGCCAGTGTGCAAAATGAAGATGGCCATAATCAATCGGTAACGATGGGATGTTATGGTATTGGTGTCACGCGGATTGTCGCAGCGGCAATTGAACAAAGCCACGATGATAAAGGAATTATTTGGCCTGATGCGATCGCGCCTTTTCAGGTTGCTATTTTACCGATGAATATGCATAAATCCTATCGAGTTAAAGAGGTTGCTGAAAAACTTTACCGTGATTTGCAAGCCAATGGGATTGATGTCCTTTTTGATGATCGCAAAGAGCGGCCTGGTGTGATGTTTGCTGATATGGAGCTGATTGGCATACCTCATACGATTGTGATCGGTGATCGTAATTTAGATAACAACGAGGTTGAATATAAACAGCGGCGAAATAATGAGAAAGAATATATTAACCTTGCTGGGATAGTTGATTTTCTGCAAGCAAAACTTAGCTAATCAGCCACGCTGAGGCAAAATGCCCAGTTATTTTTGGCTGGGCATTACATATAACTGATAATTAGTGAGATGGACAAGCTCGTAATTTATCAAATTTAATCGTGCCTGTCTGGATCAATGTTGTATCAAACAATCCATCTTCCATTGAAGGGCGGATGGTATAATAGCCCTCAACTTCAACATAAACCGGTTTACCTGCTTCAACACCAGTTGCACGATATTGGTTTTCTAAATCGATACCATTGACAGTATAAGTACGTCCTGTTTTACACTCCTTAAATAGAGCCGCGTCGGCGATATAGCGATATTCTCCGCTCTTTTTGTCAGGTGTTACTTGCTCTAATGTATAATTTAAATTGCTTTCTATTTTATTTCCATCCTGATCGAGATATTCTATTGTTTTACCATCAGTGCTAGGTTGAAAATAGGTTTTTTGCTCTTCAGTATCAATCAAAAATAATTTAGTGTCTTTTTTTGTCCAGTTTCCGCTAGAAAAAAAAGTATTTTTTTGGTCTTCCTTACCTAAATAAGTTAATTGTTCAATAAATGTACCATTCGGATTAAAAAGAACTGTTGTTTCAATACCTGAACAATCTGCGCAAGGGAGTACGCCAGTATAAACTTTATCCACTGGCTGGCTTGGAGATTGTGGTAATTTATGCTGACAGCCAGCAAAGCTCACCGCACCAATTGTAAGCAATATTATTAATACTTTTTGATTCATCATTCGCTCCAAAATCCATCAACAAAATAGATATATTACAATAACAATCGTTTATTTTGGCCAAATCATTTTACCTGGTTAAACAATATTTAAAACTTTTTATTTGATTTCATTGAGTAGCATAAATATTAGCCAAAATCATACTGACCTTTTCTTTCTTCGTTACAAAAAAAGTCAGGGACAATTATGCGCTTTAAGCAGTAGATGCTTATAATTACAAATATTCGAAGGCGGCAAATAACCGCCACTTAACAATAGTGGTGAGGGATTATGTCTAAAGATACTGAATACAAACCCATAAACTGTGATGACTATGATTATTTAGAACTCGCTTGTCAACATAGTCTTCAATTAACCATAAAACTGAATAATGGGGAGATTATTGCAGGCAAAGCAATTGATCTACAGTTAAAGAAACAGGTTGAATATCTGATTGTTGATGTGGCTAATGAGAAAAAGCAACTGCGATTAGATCATATTGTTAGTTTTAGTCATCCTGAAATTGGAAATATCGTTATTGATCATTCTGGATCATAAAAGAAACCATGATTAAACCAGCGCAATGATAGCCCTTACTTGTAAAGTAAGGGTTTTTTATCTGTTAGCCATTTTACCTTCAATTCAGACTGCCCTTGAATACATCGCCCTGATTCGGTAATAAATACACCAACAGCCGCAATAAGTTCATCATTATAATAAATCAAAGGTGTTCTTTCTCTTAACCACGGAGCAACACCTAATTCTTGCCAAAGCTTTTTACTTCGTCTAGCGTGTTGGCGACCAATAATTTTAATATTACCTTTTAATCCAAATCGAATAGTCACTTTCTCATGGGAAAATGGTGCGCGAATACCCTCCCCCGTATCTGCGATCATTAGCGTCCCTAAGTTATCGGGCAATTTAATCGCGGTAGGTAGTTGCCAGGCTAAACAAATTTTGGTCAGATCGTTAAATTGTGGTAACAACCAAAGCTGTTGTTTAAAACGTCGAATAACATTGTTGTTAGCTAACGTAAATTGCGGTTCGGCATCTGGCCGAGCACAGATCACGTCTTGCCAAATCTGTTTTAATTGAACCCGTGAAGGCATCAAAATTCGATGTAAACTTAACCAACGGCGTAATATTGCGTTGCGTTTTATTTCAGAATAACTTGCTAACGCATCAAGCTGCAAGGCTCCCTCCGCCGTTACTAGCTGAGATAAGTAATCTTGTAGTAACTCATTTAGTAAGGCTTCTTGTTCAGCACATAAACTAGCACTTCTGGCGACTGCTTGCGAAAAATGCGGCCAGCGGCGATTAAAATGCGGCATTATTGTTAAACGTAAAAAGTTACGATCATAGCGCTGATTTTGGTTACTATCGTCCTCTATCCAGCTAAGCGCTTTTTTTTGCGCATAAACAACCAATTGCTGACGGCTAAATGATAATAGGGGTCTGATTAAATAGCTATCAGCAAACGGAATAGAAATTGGCATGGCAGATAAACCTGATGGCCCACTCCCTCGTTTTAATGCTAATAAAAAAGTTTCTGCCTGATCATCTAAATGTTGAGCAGTTACAATAATTTCTTCTGGTAATAATATTTCACGAAACGCTTGATATCGCGCATCGCGCGCCGCTGCTTCTATCCCTTTTTTAGTCGGATCGATATAAACCTGTTGTGAATAAAACGCTACCTGCAAGTCACAACAAACTTTCTGGCAATGGATAGCCCATTCATCAGCTTTATCATTGAGTCCATGATGAATATAAACTGCGCGGATGTTAAGGTTTGGCAATGTGGTTTGACGTAATGTCACTAAAGCATGTAATAAAACTGTTGAATCCAATCCACCACTAAAGCCTACCAATATTCGGCATGTAGAGCCGATAGTTTTTATAATTTGCTTTAGTAATGCAGCCTCATCAACATTCATAATTATTTTTACTACCTCTTCCGGCATTAATTATTTGCTCTATTTTCCACTCATTATACTAATAGTATTAATATAATGTATTGTATTAAATAAAATTTACTTAGAAAACAAAATGAGGAATAAATTTTCTAACGATGATTTCTGATAACAATCAACAATCAACAATCAACAATCAACAATCAACAATCAACAATCAACAATCAACAATCAACAATCAACAATCAACAATTAACAATCAACAATCAACAATCAATCATTTTAAATCAATAAAAAAATGGAAATAACCATTAATAGTTATTTCCATTTTATTAGTTAGCTACCGCAATATCAGCAATAACCACATTCCATTAAACGTTGATAACGACGGTTTCTCAACTCTTCGGGACTAAATACATCAATATCACTTAAATCAGTTAAAATACGCTGCTTAAGATTATGCGCAATTTGCTCATAATTACGATGTGCGCCACCCAGCGGTTCTTCAACAATGTTATCAATCAAATTAAGTGATTTTAGACGCGAAGCGGTGATCCCCATCGCTTCAGCGGCTAATGGTGCTTTATCGGCGCTTTTCCAAAGAATAGAAGCACAACCCTCAGGTGAAATAACAGAATAAGTGCTGTACTGTAACATATTCACTTTATCCCCCACGCCTATAGCTAATGCGCCACCAGAGCCTCCCTCACCAATTACGGTACAGATAATAGGTACAGAGAGCCGCGACATTTCGCGTAAATTACGAGCAATCGCTTCAGACTGACCGCGTTCCTCCGCCCCAACACCAGGATATGCGCCCGGTGTATCAATAAAGGTAATAATGGGTAATTTAAAACGCTCAGCAATTTCCATTAATCGTAAAGCTTTACGGTATCCTTCTGGGGCTGGCATACCAAAATTACGCCGAATTTTTTCTTTGGTTTCACGGCCTTTCTGATGGCCAATAACCATGACCGGACGCCCATCTAATCGAGCCAATCCACCAACAATAGCTTTATCATCAGCATAAGCACGATCACCCGCTAGCTCCTGGAAATGAGTGAATATACGCTGAGTATAATCCAGGGTATAAGGTCGCATCGGATGACGAGCAAGTTGTGCTATTTGCCAAGCACCTAGGTCAGAAAAAATTTTGCGTGTTAACTCTAAACTCTTTTCGCGAAGTCTAGCGACCTCTTCATCTAGGTCAATATCTAGCTTGGTATCCTGACGATTTACTGCCGTTAACGAGTCTATTTTTGCTTCCAACTCCGCAATCGGCTGTTCAAAATCCAGAAAATTAAGGCTCATAATATTCCTATTTAGTCAAATTCTAATTCTACCTGCTGATTACCTAGCAGAGTTCGCAGCTCAGTTAGAAGATTATCTGTCGGAGTAACCCGCCAAGTGACGCCTAATTTTAATTTAGCGCGCGCGTCTTTCTTCTGATAATAAAGATGAACCGGTATTGTTCCTGAACGATAAGGTTCCAACGTGCTACGAAGACGGTTTAATAATTGGTCATCAATTTGTTTATCTGTCAATGAAATAGCAATGCTCCGGGCATATTTTTCACGAGCTTCACTAAGATCCATCAACTCACGAACAGACATTTTATTACCACCATTGAAATCATCAAAGCTGACCTGACCTGTGGCAATTAATATTTTATCTTTCTCTAGTAAATGCTGATACTTTTCTAATGCATCAGAAAATAACATGATATCCAAGTGCCCAGAGCGATCATCTAAAGTACATATGCCTATTCTATTGCCACGTTTAGTTGTTACCACTTTAGCTGTCAGCGCTAAGCCAACCACCGTTAACATTTGCCCCCGCGGCGTTGGATTAACATCCTTTAATCTCAATCCACTAGTATAACGTTCAATCTCAGACAAATAAGCGGTAATAGGATGGCCAGTTAAATAAAGACCTAAAGTTTCCCGTTCACCTTCTAATATTAGATGTTCAGGCCATTTAGCTACACTGGCATAAGATTGTTCAACCTGCTCGGGCGCTTCAGCTAATACACCAAACATATCAGTTTGCCCAATAGCTTCTGCTTTCGCATGTTGATCTGCCGCTTTTAAGGCATCTTCTAATGAAGACATTAAGGCGGCACGGTGCGGGCCTAAATGATCAAAAGCACCGGACATGATCAATTTTTCCATCACTCGACGATTTAACTTTTTAGTATCGACCCGCGCACAAAGATCAAAAATTTCTTTAAAATAACCGCCTTTTTGTCGAGATTCAATGATGGCTTCTATTGGGCCTTCACCAACACCTTTAATTGCACCAATACCATAAACAATTTCACCTCTGTCATTGACATGAAAATGGTATAATCCACTGTTGATATCGGGTGGCAGTACTTTCAAGCCCATACGCCAACACTCATCAACTAAACCAACCACTTTCTCGGTATTATCCATATCCGCTGTCATCACTGCGGCCATAAATTCAGCCGGATAATGGGTTTTTAACCACAGGGTCTGGTAAGAAACTAACGCATAAGCAGCAGAATGTGATTTATTAAATCCGTAACCGGCAAATTTTTCCACCAGATCAAAGATTTTCATGCCTAACTCACCGTCTATACCATTTTTAACCGCTCCCGCTTCAAAAATTGAGCGCTGTTGTGCCATTTCTTCAGGCTTTTTCTTACCCATTGCCCGCCGGAGCATATCTGCTCCACCTAGCGTATAGCCAGCAAGCACCTGCGCAATCTGCATAACTTGTTCTTGATAAAGAATGATACCGTAGGTAGGTTCTAAAACCGGTTGTAATGATTCATGCTGCCATTCAACATCAGGATAGGAGATAGCTTCCCGTCCATGCTTACGATCAATAAAATTATCTACCATCCCTGACTGTAATGGGCCGGGACGAAAAAGTGCTACTAAAGCTATCATATCTTCAAAGCAATCAGGACGTAATCGCTTGATCAAGTCTTTCATACCCCGAGATTCAAGTTGGAATACTGCTGTCGTCTCCGCCCGTTGGAGCAGGTCAAAACATTTTTGATCAGTGAGTGGGATCGTCGTGATATCAATGGGCGCTAAATTTTGTTTTGCTCGACGTTGATTAATCATATCTAACGCCCAGCTAATGATTGTCAAAGTCCTAAGACCCAAAAAATCAAATTTTACTAGACCGGCGTATTCAACATCATTTTTATCAAATTGAGTAAGCGGATTTTGCCCTTCAGGATCACAATAAAGTGGTGCAAAATCAGTTATTTTGGTTGGTGCAATCACCACCCCACCAGCATGCTTGCCTGCATTGCGCGTCACACCTTCCAGTTTACGCGCCATATCTATCAATGCCCTAACTTCTTCATCAGCATCATAAATTTCTTGCAGTTGTGGCTCGACAACAAATGCCTTTTCAAGGGTCATACCAGGATCAGGTGGAACTAATTTTGAGATACGATCAACAAATCCATACGGATGACCCAGAACCCGACCAACATCACGAATTACTGCTTTTGCTGCCATGGTACCAAAAGTAATAATTTGTGAGACAGCTTCACGACCATACATTTGCGCAACATGTTCAATGACCTGATCGCGTTTCTCCATACAAAAATCAACATCAAAGTCAGGCATGGATACACGTTCAGGATTAAGAAAGCGTTCAAATAGCAGATCAAATTCAAGCGGATCCAAGTCGGTAATTTTTAATGCATAAGCCACTAAAGAACCCGCACCTGAACCACGCCCCGGGCCAACCGGGATAGCGTTATCTTTTGACCATTGAATGAATTCCATTACGATCAGAAAATAACCGGGAAATCCCATCTGGTTAATCACGCGTAACTCGCTATCTAAACGTTCATCATATTCTACCCGTCGCTCCGCTCTCTCTTTTTCATCGGGATAAAGGAATTGCAAACGTTCTTCCAGCCCGGCTTTAGCACATTTGATAAGGAAATCTTCCGTTGCCATATCGCCAGTGGGAAATTGCGGCAAAAAATATTCCCCTAAACGCAACATGACATTACAGCGCTTAGCAATTTCGACACTATTTTCAAGTGCTTCAGGAATTTCGGCAAATAATTCAACCATTTCCTGTTCACTGCGTAGATATTGCTGAGGACTATAATTTTTAGGTCTTTTTGGATCAGCGAGTGTAAAACCATCATGAATCGCTACCCGGATTTCATGTGCGGCAAAATCATCACTATTAATAAAGCGGACATTATTGGTGGCAACGATTGGCACACCTTTTTCAGCCGCCAATTGAACTGCCGCATGTAAATAGCTTTCTTCATCAGGCCGTCCTGTCCTGACAAGTTCCAGATAATAGTTATCAGGGAAATGAGTTTGATAAAAATCCAAGCATTGCTCAACCAGTTGCTGATTGCCGCGTAACAGAAATTTACCCACATCCCCCAGGCAACCACCAGAGAGTAATAATAACCCTTCTTTATGGGTTACCAGCCATTCTCGCTTGATTGTTGGGCCAATCGCACCATAACCTTTTTGATAGGCGGCTGAAATAAGTAATGTCAGATTATGGTAACCTTTATTATCTTTAGCCAGGATGGTTAAATGAGCAACTTCATCACCGAGTAATTCACTTTCCAGATAAAAATCTGCACCAATAATCGGCTTAATACCCGCGGCATGAGCAGCGCCATAGAATTTTATTAAACCATAAAAATTAGTAAAATCAGTTATTGCCAGTGCCGGCATGCCTAATTCTGCCACTCGATTAACGAGTGGGTTAATTTTTGCTAATCCATCCATAATGGAATAGTCACTATGTACGCGCAAATGTATAAAACGTGGTTCGGCCATTTTCTTAGCTATACTCTTTGAAATTCAGTACTCGGCGAACAGGAGCAAAACTTTTACGATGGAACTGTGTTGCACCATGCAGAGCCAGTTTTTCTAAATGAAATGCCGTTGGGTAACCTTTATGTTGAGCAAAACCATACTCTGGATAAAGAATATCTAACTCTCGCATTTCCCTATCTCGGGTCACTTTTGCTAATATTGACGCGGCACTGATTTCCTGCACTAAACTATCACCTTTTATAATTGCCTGAGAAGGTACAGGAAAACCTGGGCTCTTATTGCCATCTACCAAAACAATATCTGGTATAGTGGTAAGTCCCGCCGCTGCCCTGCGCATGGCTAAAAAAGTAGCCTGTAATATATTGATTTTATCTATTTCTTCAGGCTCTGCACGCCCAATACTCCAACATAATGCCTTGTCTTTAATCTCAATATAGAGTGCATTACGCCGCTTTTCCGTTAATTTTTTTGAATCCGCCAATCCTATTATTGGCTGTTTGGGATCTAAAATCACGGCCGCTGTCACCACCGCCCCGACTAAAGGCCCTCGACCAACCTCATCAACACCAGCAATAAACTTAGCTTTAGGGTAAACAAAATTATTCATTTTTTACTTAGCTCCAAGACGGCTTCTGCCGCTTGTTGATCAGCATGGCAACGGATACTTTTATGTAGCTGCAGGAAAGTCTGCTTTAGCTGCTCAATCTTTTTTTCGTCATTTAGTAGAGATTTAAGTGAGGCGGCTAATTGTTCAGGTTGACAATCCTGCTGAATAAATTCTTTAACTAACTCTTCGCCCGCTAATAAATTAGGCAATGAAATAAAAGGAATTTTAACCAGCCGTTTAGCTATCCAATAAGTCACTGGCTTCATTCGATATCCTACTACCATTGGACATTTTACTAACATACATTCTAATGAAGCGGTCCCCGAAGCTAATAAAGTGACATCAGCTGCCATCATCGCTAGCCGTGCTTGGCCATCTAAAATGTTTAGTGGTAAGGTTGGTGAAACCTCTCGATAAATCGCTTCAAATTGCTGCCGACGTTGTTGATTAACTAAAGGAACTAAGATTTGCAATTGAGGAAAGTCTTTTATCAAAATTTGGGCAGCTTGCAAAAAATCCGCACTTAACATTTCAACTTCAGTCCGCCGACTACCCGGTAAGATAGCCAAACATTTAGCATCATGGGTTATATTGAGTTGTGCTCTGGCTGCCTGTTTATCAGGCTGTAACGGTATGATATCAGCCATGGTATGGCCGATAAAACGACAGGAAATGTTGTAGCGATCATAAAACCTTTTTTCAAAGGGTAACAAAGCCAGCACCAGATCTGTCGCCTCCCCTATCTTGAAAACACGATCTTGTCTCCATGCCCAAACAGAAGGACTAACATAATGAATGGTTTTTATCCCTGTTTGCTTTAATTTCCTCTCAAGCGTAATATTAAAGTCAGGCGCATCTATACCAACAAATACATCAGGCTGTAATTTAGCAAAACGTCTAGTTAGGTCAACTCGAATTTGTAACAAACGCGGTAGTCTTCCCAAAACTTCAACAATCCCCATAACAGCAAGTTCTTCCATTTCATACCAGGCTTCACAGCCCTCTGCTTGCATTAATGGGCCAGCAATGCCGACAAAACGCGCATTAGGGACTTGCTGTTTAAGCGCACGAATAAGACCCGCACCAAGTATGTCGCCTGATGTTTCACCCGCAACGAGACCAATAGTCAAAGGCCGTTGTTGCATTGCAACTTGATGACTATTCGCCAAAGATTTCTCCTATTTAGGCTGCTTGTTAACGAATAATACCGCGGTTAGATTGAGCTGAATTTTCTAAAAAATCACTCAGTATTTTTACCTGTTGATTTTCTTTGCCTAGTGCGACCAACTCTTGTCTGGCCTCATCTAGCGTTTTACCACACCGGTAAAGGATCTTATACGCGTTCCTAATCGCATGTAGTGATTCTTTATCAAAACCACGACGTTTTAAACCTTCAATATTCACACCATAAGGAGTTGCATGATTACCTTGCGCAATGACATAAGGCGGAACATCTTGAGCAACACCGGAACAGCCACCAACCATAACATGAGCACCAATTTGACAAAATTGATGCACCGCACTCATGCCACCAATAATGGCATAATCATCCAGTTTAACATGTCCACCAAGTGTGCCGTTATTAGCGATTATACAATAATTGCCCAACAAACAATCATGGGCGATATGAGTATTGACCATTAATAGATTATCATTACCTATTTTGGTTAAACCGCCGCCTTGTAGGGTACCACGGTGAATAGTGCAACTTTCCCTAATGCGATTGCGATCACCAATCTCAACGCGCGTTGGCTCTCCTTGGTATTTTAGATCCTGATTAATTTCACCTATAGTGACAAACTGAAATATTTGGTTATTACAACCAATTTTGGTATTGCCATCGATAACCACATGAGATTTCAAGGTGGTATCTGTCCCAATTTCAACCTGAGAACCAATATAGCAAAACGGGCCTATACGGACATTCGCACCGATAATCGCGCCCTCTTCAATAATAGAAGAGGGATGAATAATCGCTGTTTTATTAATCATTTCAGCCCTCATTTTTACGCTTCTTGACTGCGAGCACACATCATTGTCGCTTCACATACAACTTTATCACCCACTTTTGCTATACCTTCAAAACGTGTCAAACCACGCTTCGTTTTAACAAACGTTACCTCAAAAATCATCTGGTCGCCAGGTTGTACCGGATGTTTAAATCTTGCTTCATCAATGCCTGCGAAATAATAAAGTTCACCAGGTTCCAATTTCCCAACACTCTTGAAGGCTAAAATACCTGCAGCCTGAGCCATGGCCTCAAGAATTAATACACCCGGGAATATTGGTTTACCAGGAAAATGACCTTGAAAGAAAGGTTCATTAAAAGAGACATTTTTTACTGCACGTAAAAATGTACCTTCTTTAAAATCCAATACACGATCAACTAACAAAAAAGGATAACGGTGGGGCAACAACCCTAAAATTTCTTCTATATCCAGAGTATGTTTATCACTCATAGAAAAGACTCTTCTTATTTAAATTTAAAAAATTATATATGAATAATGCGGCCTGCTTAAACCTTAAATAAGGTTACTTCGCAGGCCGCAATTAACAAATCTACACAAAGGTATTTAGTTATTTTTACCAAATGCCTTACGTTCTAGTTTCTTCAGGCGCTTAGCCATTGCATTAATATTCAAGACTAAAGCAGCTGTTTTTCGCCAAACCTTATTTGGTTGTAATGGAATGCCTGAAGAGTATATTCCCGGCTCACTAATTGGACGCATTACCATTCCCATTCCGGTTATGGTAACTTTATCACAAATTTCCATATGTCCATTAATCACGCTAGCTCCACCAATCATACAATATTGGCCTATTTTCAGACTACCGGCCATAGTAACCGCACCAGCAATAGCAGTATGATCACCGATAATCACATTGTGAGCAATCTGACATTGGTTATCAATGATGACCCCATTACCAATAATTGTATTTTCCAGTGCGCCGCGATCAATGGAGGTACAAGCACCAATTTCAACATTATTACCAATGATTACTGTACCTAATTGCGGTATTTTTACCCATTGGCCTTTTTCATTTGCATAGCCAAAACCATCCGAACCAATGACTGTTCCTGATTGGATCAGACACTGTTCACCGATCTCGACATTATGATAAATAGAAACATTTGCCCATAAACGCGTAGACCGACCGATCTTGACATTTTTACCAATAAAGCAACCTGCACCGATAATAACCTGATTACCTAATGTCACTCCAGACTCGATAACGGCATTAGCTCCAATGGCAACATCTTCGCCAAGCTGAACATCTTGCGCAATAACCGCTGAAGGATGGATATTTTGTGCAGGTTTAGGCGTGGTATCCAAAATTTGAGCTAATCGCGCATAGGCAAGATAAGGATCCTTGACCACTAATGCTGCTATATTACTATCTGGTAGATCCTTCTGCTTTAATACTACAGCAGCAGCTTTACATTTTGCTAATTGCGGTAGGTAACGGCTATCCGATAAAAAAGTAATTTGCCCTTCCTTCGCTAAATGCATAGGCGCAATACCGGTGATGATAATATTACCATCACCTTGTAGCTGCGCGTCCAATTTTTGGGCTAAATCAGCTAATCGAATAGAAACCATCTATTATTTAACCTTCTTTATAACCAGATCGGTAATATTTTTCAGGCTGGAACGATTTTCAGGATAGAGAACCGCATTCTCATCAACCACAACGTCGTAACGCTCTTTCTCAGCAACAGCTTTGGTTGCCGCCTTTATAGTTTGCAATATTTTATTGCGCTCTTCTTGCTGACGACGTTGGTTATCTTGTTCAAATTGCTGTGCTTTTTTAAGAAAATCTGTCCGCTTAGCTTCAAACGCTTGCAGATCTTTCTCATTAGGCTTAGCCGCATTTTTTTGCAATTTTTCCGCCCGAGCCTGCAAATCTTTTTCCATATTTTGCAACTCGTTTGCTCGTCCTTTAAACTCTTTTTCAAGTTGCTTGGATACCGCTTTCTTGGTCGCTATGTCCTGAAAAATTTCACCAACACTAATAACGGCAATTTTCTCGGCATAAGCACTGGCAGATACGGATAAAATCAAACCTAATCCTGCTGCACACAACAATTTTTTCACACTAAACTCCTTATCTCTTATGAACTGACCACAAGCGAATTGATGAATTGACGTTTTACCACGTCCTACCGATGTTAAATTGAAACTCTTCAGATTTGTCACCTTCATAATCTTTTATTGGCTTGGCATAAGAAAAGACCAGTGGGCCAAGTGGTGACATCCATTGTAATGCAATCCCTGTCGAAACTCGAATATTGGATGCCTTACCATAGTCAGGCATGCCTGCTCTCCAGCTTGCTTGGGTATTACTCCAATTCGAATCCCAAACAGTACCCGCATCAATAAAGAAAGAGGTTCTAATTGAATTAGCATACTTTTCATCAATAAATGGGGTTGGCGTAATTAACTCTAATGACGCTGTTGCCATTGCATTACCACCAACAGCATCCGTTGATGGACTACCCGATTTTGGACTTATTACACCATTTTTATCTTCAAGATAAATCGCTTTAGGTCCGATATTATTGGAACGGAAACCACGTACCGTTCCGGCACCACCAGCATAAAAGTTTTCATAAAACGGTAATTCTTTACCGCCAAAACCATTACCATAACCCAGTTGTGCTCGACCTAATACCACCCATTTTTTATCTTCATCAATGGGATAATATTGCGACGTATCAAACCGGATCTTATAGTACTGATTATTAGAACCTGGAATAGTGATTTTACTATTTAAAGAGGTTTTATTCCCTGATGTCGGGAAGAAACCACGATCCAAGTTATTATAAGTCCAGCCTAAATTAAGGGTAAAATCATTAGCATTATAGCGCGCTTTATCATCAAAATTGAGATTTTCACCCATACTTTGTAAATAACGCCACATGCCAACTTGAGCTTTCATATCAGATAAAGAGTTATGAACAAAACCTGCTCCAATTCGAAACGCATTATTTTCATTAAAAGGAAAACTCAAGGTACTATCAACACCATATGTTTTATTATTATAGCGTGAAAGATCGGCATCCTTAGCACTAAAATCATTATAGAATAATCGCCCACCTAAACTGACACCATTCACCGTAAAATAAGGATCAGTTAATGATAATTCTGCATAAGTCGAATAATCATTCTTACTCGCACTAATACCAACGGCATTACCTGTACCAAGCCAGTTTTCCTGTTGAACTCCGACCTGGAAACTGATACCACTTTCAGTACCAAAACCAATACCAAAGTTCATCGAACCGGTATTACGTTCTTTAACTTTATAGACAACATCCACTTGATCTGGTGTGCCAGGTACACGTTGCGTTTCAACATCAACGGTTTCAAAAAAACCGGTCCGATTTAATCGTTCTTTACCCAGGTTAACCAAATCATTGCCTAACCAAGCGCCCTCCATTTGACGCATTTCACGACGTAAAACAGAATCTTTACTAACATCATTGCCGACAAAACGGATTTGGCGAACATAGAAACGACTACCCGCATCAACATTCACATGCAGTTTAACCGTTTTATCTTCATCGTTGATTTCAGGTTGGGTAATAACACGGGGATAGGCATAACCATAACGGCCAAGGAGATCCTTAATTTTGTTCTCCATGTTAGTGACTTCAGTACCATTATAAAGCGAAGCAGGTTTGATGGTGATTAATTGATTGATTTCATCATAATGACCAGCGGTTTCGCCATTCAATTCAACGCCTGATATGGTATATCTGTCGCCTTCTGTCACATTGATGGTGACATAAATACCTTTCTTATCTGGTGTGAGACTGACATTGGTTGAGTCGATATTAAATTTGGCATAACCTCGGTCAAGATAAAAACTACGTAGTGTTTCTAAATCGCCAGCCAGCTTTTGTTTTTGATATTTTTGATCAGCAATAAAATTCCACTTAGGCACATCATCACGTAATTGAAAACGATTTACCAACTCAGCCGTAGTAAATGCTTTATTACCGACAATATTAATCTGTTGGATCTTAGCTGAAACGCCTTCAGAAAAAATTAATTTTAAGTCGGCACGATTACGCGGTAGCGGTGTGACGACAGCTTTAACCGTCGCATTATACTTACCAACACTGTAATAAAAATCTTCAAGACCTTTTTCGATATTCGCCAGCTTTGTGCGATCAAGCGCTTCACCAACGCGAATATTTGAAGCCTCAAGATTTTGCTTTAATAATTCGTCTTTAACAGATTTATTACCAGAGAATGTGATGCTTGCAATGGTTGGCCGCTCTTTTACTTGAACTATTAGCGTATTTCCATCACGCAAAACTCTAACATCTTCGAAATTACCCGTTGAAAATAGCGCTCGAATAGTACGACCTATATCGTCATTATTAATCGTATCTCCTACCCGAACCGGCATATTCAATAGTGCTGCACCAACGGCTACGCGCTGAAGACCTTCAAAATGAATATCTTGTACTACAAACCCGTCTGAACCGTATGCAGTGGCGCTGCCAAATAGCAGCGATGCTATGAGCAACTTTTTCATCGCCATTGTTGTTATGAGTATTCCTAACTAGTCTCTCTCTTAAAGACGAGAGAAATCATTGAAAAGTGCAAGCCCCATTAATAATATCAATGCAATAGCACCAATACGATAGCTGAAGTCTTGTACACGCTCAGACACTGGCTCTCCTTTAATCTTTTCGATTAGCAAGAAAAGTAAGTGCCCACCATCTAATACAGGCAAAGGAAACAGGTTAATGATCCCTAAATTGACACTAATTAATGCAATAAACATCAGATAATACACTAACCCAGAGCCAGCGGAAATGCCGGCTCCTTTTGCAATAGAAACAGGCCCACTAAGATTATTGAGTTTAATATCACCAGTAACTAATTTACCTATCATGCTTACTGTCAATTTCATCAACTGCCAAGTTTTATCCGTTGCCTGATACAGCGCATAAAACGGACCATATTGCTGAGTCATTTTATACTCATCCGCAAGTGGTATTACTGATAATTCAAGCCCAGCAAATCCAATTTGCTGCCCTTTAGCTATCGTTTTTACTTCCGGTGTCAACGTTAATTGCTGTTGCTCACCTTGTCTTTCGACAGTCAATAACAATGGAGTGTTAGGACTTTGTCGAACAAAATAGGTGAATGGATGCCAAATATCTATTATTTGCTCACCCACTTTTACAATCCTGTCTCCAATTTGTAAACCTGATAATGCCGCCGCTGAACCAGGTTGAATATTACGCACAACGGGATCTTGCCGGGCACTAACTGGCATAATTCCCAAAGATAAAACTGGATCTTGAGTTTCTAGATCAAAATGCCATTCCCTCAAATCAATCACTTTGTTTATCGGCGTTGAATTTCCAATAGGTAAAACCTTCACACTTAATTCTTCATCACCAATTTTACTAATTAAGGCGAGACGAACTGCGTTCCAGTCAGGGGTTTCGATACCGTCTATTGATTTTAGTTCCATACCTGGCAAAATATTAGCTTGCTCAGCAATTGAGTTTGATTGAATATCTTCAATAACAGGGCGTACGGAAGGTATACCAATAATGAATACTAACCAATAAGCAAATATTGCCAATAAAAAATTGGCTATAGGTCCAGCACTAACCACTGCAGCACGCTGACCTACTGTTTTATTATTGAAAGCAAAGTGACGACGCTCTGGCGCTACAGGAGCAACTCGCTCATCTAGCATTTTAACATAACCACCTAAGGGGATTAGAGCGATAACAAATTCTGTTCCATGACGATCTACTTTACTCCATAAGGCTTTGCCAAAACCAATGGAGAAACGCTCCACATAAATACCACAGCGCCTAGCTACCCAGAAATGGCCAAATTCATGTACGATAATTAGCACACCTAATGCAATAATAAATGCAGCTAAACTCCAAAGAAATCCCATGATATACCTTAACAACTAAAAAAATAACAATGTCAATCCTGCAAAAACAGGTATAGCCGCTGTCAAACTATCAATTCGATCTAATATGCCACCATGTCCTGGAATTAAATGGCTACTATCTTTAATGCCAGACTGTCGTTTAAACATACTTTCCGTTAAATCACCAAACACAGAGATAATCACAACAATAACAGAACAAAAAAGTAAATTCTTGGATATCAGCAAAGCGGGCATGGATAAACTAAATAGCCAGGCAATAATACCTGCTGTCAGCATACCACCGAGCATACCTTCCAAAGTTTTACCAGGAGAAACCTTGGCTGCTAGTTTATGTTTACCAAATAAATGACCAAAAAAATAAGCGCCTGTATCTGCACTCCAAACTAATAGCATGACATAAAGCACCCACCAAGCACCGGTAAAATTGTCAATATGATAATCGACACTTTTTAACACCAACATGCCACAGTAAAAAGGTAAAATAGTTAAAACACCAAACAAAATTTTTAATATTGCTGACTGAGACCAGAATTGAGCAGAGGTAGGAAAAGTGACAACCAATATTATCGCAACTAACCACCAAACTAATCCAGCCAACAATATATAAATAATCAAAGGCTCTGTTGTTAATTGACTGAGATCTTGAAATGATAATTGTAAACTCAATAAACAAATACCAAATAAAACAGCACATATAATTCGTTTAATCTTAGCTGTCCAGCCAATAAATTGGCTCCATTCCCAAGCAGCTAACGAGCAAATAACAATGATAACATAACCAAATAAATTAAGCGGTAAGAAAAAAAGTGCAGCAATAACTAATGGAACAAGTATGATAGCTGTAATGATACGAGAATTTAAGTTTAACAAAAGAGTCCCCTATTCTTCATTGATATCATCAGGCTCAGTGTTACCAAAACGTCGTTTACGTTGATTAAAAGCCACAATTGCACTTTTGAAAGCTTCCTCATCAAAATCCGGCCAGAGCACATCGGTAAAATAAAATTCAGCATAAGCAATCTGCCATAAAAGAAAATTACTGATGCGATATTCTCTCCCAGTTCTAATCACTAAATCAACGGTTGGTTGATCATGTAGACTAATAAATTCATTTACTTTATTTTCGTTAATATTTTCTGGCAATAATAAACCGGCTTTAACTTTTTTAGCAATAAGTCGCATTGCATTGGTAATATCCCAACGACCACCATAGTTAGCAGCAATATTGAGCTTTAGTCCAGTATTATTTGCGGTTAATGCAACCGCGTTTTTAATACGATTTTGTAATTTAGGTTTAAATCGACTGATATCGCCAATAATAGTTAATTTAACATTATGAATATTTAAGTTTTTAACTTCATCATCCAGGAACCAAGTAAAGAGTTCCATCAGAGCACTAACTTCAGTCTCTGGTCGATTCCAATTTTCACTACTAAATGCATAGAGCGTTAAAGACTGAATCTCATTTTCAATCGCAAATTTTACCGCTTTTTGCACCGCTTCTGTCCCTGCTCGATGCCCTTTAATTCTTAACTTTCCATGTAGTTTCGCCCAACGTCCATTACCATCCATAATAATAGCAACATGCCTCGGAATTCGTTGCTGTGAGCTATTATTATCATACATAAGTTTCATGCCAAAAAAGTTCCTTTACTATAAGCTAACATTGCTGTTGTGCTTAATTATTTTGGATAATAAGAATAAAATTACTTAAGATAAGGTAAACAATTTTCATATTTACTAATAAGTTAATAGTTAGCTTTTTATACATTTTTAATCCCCTTAACCCATTATAATTTTATAAAAATTTAACCTGAGATAATTAGAGAAACATTTAAGTAACTAAAATTATTTATTAGTAGGAGATAGCTAATGTTTCAATATAATGAATTGCCATTTGACGAGCTTCACTATCAATCGCTAAAACAGCATCAATGCAATCAGGTTCAGCTAAACTTAACCTTTCTACTATATCCAAATTAACTTGCGCAATATCTGTAAATCGAAGCTTTCCTGCCAAAAATGCAGCCACGGAAACTTCATTCGCAGCATTTAAAATTGTGGTTGCGGCTTGTCCATGATGACAAGCATCAATCGCTAACTTCAAACAGGGGTAACGTTGGTAATCTGGCGCAATAAAAGTCAATGAAGATAATTGGTTAAAATCAAGCGCAGACGCACCTGAAAGAATACGATCTGGATAAGCCATACTATAAGAAATCGGTGTTCTCATATCAGGGGTACCTAATTGAGCGATAACACTGCCATCCTGATAACGTACCATCGAATGAATGATAGATTGTGGATGAATGATAACTTCCATTTGTTCGGCTGAAGCATTAAAAAAATACCGTGCTTCAATATATTCAAGCCCTTTATTCATCATCGTTGCCGAATCAACCGAAATCTTACGCCCCATCGACCAATTAGGATGATTACAAGCCTCATTAGGCGTCATGTTCTTAAGAGTAGCGAGGGGAATTTCACGGAAAGGACCACCCGAGCCAGTTAATACTATGCGAGTTATTCCTTGTTGTTCCAGATTAGCAAAACCTAAATTACGCTGAATTTCAGTCGGTAAACTTTGAAATATCGCATTATGTTCACTATCAATCGGCAGTACTTGAGCCCCATATTTTTTAATTGCAGCGAAAAACAGTTGCCCACTCGTTATCAATGACTCTTTATTGGCTAATAAAATACGTTTCCCTTGACGGATCGCAGCTAATGTTGGTATTAAACCAGCAATTCCAGTAATCGCGGACATAACTTGATCCACATTATCCAGTGCAGCTAGTTCACAAACTCCCTTTTGGCCGGATAAAACTTCAGTTTTACATCCTTGTTTATTTAATATGCTTCTTAGATTATTGGCTGATCTTTCGTCTGACATAGCAGCATATTGTGGCTTGAATTCCAAGCATTGCTGAACCATAGTAGCCACATTTTTATGTGCAACTAATGCGATAATTTCAAATTTTGCTGGATTTTCTTTGACTACTGATAGTGTCGTTTTACCAATTGAACCCGTCGAGCCTAAAATTGTCAGACGTATCATTGTGATATGTATGCTCTACTATTTAATTAAAAAGGATTATACCCAACTCAGCCATATAGCATAACATAAAAATGGAGCAATAAATTTAGCGATATAACAAAGCCATACTTACTTTTGTATAAAGCGTATGGCTTTATTATAAAAATGTTTAAAATTCCATCAATTCTTTTTCTTTTTGCTCCAGAGCTTCATCAACTTTTTTAATAAAATTATCGGTCAACTTCTGGATTTCATCTTGTGCACGACGTTCATCATCCTCACTAATTTCTTTATCTTTTAATAAGGCCTTGATTTTATCATTCGCATCACGTCGTGCATTACGAACAGATACACGCCCCTGTTCAGCATCATTACGCACAACTTTAATCAAATCCTTACGTCGTTCTTCCGTCAACGGCGGTAAAGGCACCCGTATTATGGTTCCTGCAGAAGAAGGATTAAGACCCAGATCTGATGCCATAATGGCTTTTTCCACTGCCGGTGCCAACGTACGATCAAACACAGTAATGGCCAGA
Organism: Arsenophonus endosymbiont of Apis mellifera; assembly: GCF_903968575.1. NCBI lineage: Bacteria > Pseudomonadati > Pseudomonadota > Gammaproteobacteria > Enterobacterales > Morganellaceae > Arsenophonus > Arsenophonus endosymbiont of Apis mellifera. The sequence continues at coordinate 26,691 of NZ_CAJCFU010000077.1, forward strand.
GTACGTGAATCCTCAGCGGTAATATTTGCTAACTGACGCAATGGCGTTGCAGCACCATAGTATTCAACCACTATACCATCCAATAAACTTGGCGATGCACGGCCAGTACGAACTTTACTAATTTGACTTTTCAATGCTTCAACGCTTTTTTCCATACGTTCTTGCGCATCTTTTTTGATTTCATTAATCACATTTAAACCCTTAGCAACTGGTTATAAATATTTAGGCTATAACCGATAACCCAATTCAATTATTTTAACGATGCTGATAATATCATACCGCTAAAAATCATCCGTGTCTCTCAACAGATTAATCACGTGAGATTAGCGTGCCTTCATTTTCACCCATCACAATCCGACGTAACGCACCGGGTTTATTCATGTTGAAAACGCGAATAGGTAAATTATGATCACGAGCCAGAGTAAATGCCGCCAAATCCATCACTTTTAATTCGCGTTCTAGTACGTCTTGATAAGTTAACTTATCATAAAAAACCGCATCATAACTCTTTGATGGGTCAGCGGAATAAACACCATCAACTTTGGTTGCTTTTAAAACTACATCCGCTTCAATTTCTATGCCTCGTAAACAAGCCGCTGAATCCGTTGTAAAAAAAGGATTCCCAGTACCCGCCGAGAAAATAACAACTCGGCCATTGCGAAGCAAACTAATAGCTTCAGCCCAACTATAATTGTCACATACACCATTTAATGGTATTGCGGACATGAGCCTGGCATTAACATATGCACGATGTAAAGCATCACGCATGGCTAATCCATTCATTACTGTCGCTAGCATGCCCATATGATCGCCAACGACACGGTTCATGCCAGCCTCAGCTAGTCCTGCACCACGAAATAGGTTGCCACCACCAATAACGACACCAACCTGTATCGCTAGCTCTACCAGCTCCTTAATTTCTTGCGCCATACGATCCAAAATGCTCGCATCGATACCAAAACCTTCTGAACCTTGTAGAGCTTCGCCACTAAGCTTAAGCAAGATACGTTTATATACGGGTTTTGCATTAGTTGCCATGGTGTTTCATCCTGAGCAGATAACTTATTGAAGGTTTAAAATTCTTAGTTCAAAGTCTGAATGCAAAATACTTGATTAGTTATTTTTTTTATTTCTTTAGTAAAAATATAATTTAGTTTAAATACTAATCCTAACCCATTGAATTAAGCATATGCTGAATCAAATAATTTAGTGGCATATTTACACATAAATTATTATTGATAATGTATTAACAGACAGATAAAAAATAGATCATCGATATTAGATAAAACAGAACCGCCCATTGGCGGCTCTAGTTATCAATTGGTATCATTATTTACTCATTGCCGCTACTTCAGCAGCAAAATCAGTTTCCACTTTTTCGATACCTTCACCAACTTCAAAACGGATAAAGTTAGTCACTGTTGCATTTTTCTCTTTTAATAACGCACCAACTGTTTTGCTTGGTTCCATAACAAATTGTTGACCTGTTAAAGAGATCTCACCAGTAAATTTATTCATGCGGCCAGTAACCATTTTTTCCGCAATTTCACGCGGCTTACCCGATTGCATTGCAATATCTAACTGAATTTGATGTTCATGGGCAACAACATCGGCTGGCACATCGGCTGGTGTAACATATTCAGGTTTGCTCGCCGCAATATGCATAGCAATATGTTTAACAAGCTCATCATCTGCACCTTCAGCAGAAACAAGAACCCCAATGCGAACACCATGTAAATAACAGCCGATTTTTTCACCTTCTAGGATCTCGACTCGGCGAATATTAATATTTTCACCAATCTTGGCTACGATTGCTGTACGTTGCTCTTCAAATTTTGCCTTCAATTCATCGATATTTGACAATTTATTTGCCACAACGGCTTGCAATACTTCATTACCGAATGCAATAAAGCTCGCATCCTTAGCCACAAAATCCGTTTCACAATTCAACTCAAGCAAGGCACCAAATTTGCCATCGGCAGAAACTTCCGCCATGATCACACCTTCAGCAGCCACACGACCAGCTTTCTTAGCCGCTTTTGCTTGACCAGATTTACGCATATTGTCGATAGCTAATTCAATATCTCCATTAGCTTCAACCAATGCTTTTTTGCACTCCATCATACCTGCGCCAGTACGTTCGCGCAGTTCTTTTACCAAAGCAGCGGTAATTCCAGACATGTGATTTATTCCTCAATCTATCTGATGGGAAATCATCCCATGCAGACAATTCTCATTCTGATAAGTAAAAAGGAGCCGATCAGGCCCCTATAACCAATATATTGTAATACCTGGTTCATAAGGGCTCTTCTGTGCTTAACGAAGAGCTGGCCTTATTATTCAGTCTCTATCATGTTTTCTTCTGGTTTAATCGCCTGGTCTTGAGAACGACCTTCATGAACAGCTTTAGCAACAGCATCCAGATACAGTTTAACTGCACGGATCGCATCATCATTACCAGGGATGATGTAATCAACACCATCGGGATCAGAATTAGTATCAACAATCGCAAATACAGGGATACCTAGGTTGTTTGCTTCTTTAATTGCAATATGCTCATGTTCCGCATCAACAACAAATAAAGCGTCAGGCAAACCCCCCATCTCTTTAATACCACCCAACCTATTTTCTAATTTGCTAAGCTCGCGGGTACGCATCAACGCTTCTTTTTTGGTCAATTTATCAAAAGTACCATCCTGAGATTGTGCTTCTAAATCTTTTAGGCGCTTAATAGACTGACGAACCGTTTTCCAGTTAGTCAGCATACCACCTAACCAACGGTGATTAACGAAATACTGATCACAACTATTAGCCGCTTCTTTTATAGCTTCGCTTGCTGCGCGTTTGGTGCCAACAAACAGAATTTTGCCTTTTCGTGATGCAATTTTAGTCAATTCAGCTAATGCTTCATTGAACATAGGAACAGTTTTTTCCAAATTAATGATATGCACTTTGTTGCGCGCACCAAAGATGTAAGTTTTCATCTTTGGATTCCAGTAACGAGTTTGGTGACCAAAGTGAACGCCCGCCTGAAGCATATCGCGCATGGAAACAGTTGCCATTTAAACCTCTATAATTTAGTAAATTGGGGTTATGCCTCCACAGATCCCATTCCCCGACTCATTAGCTGTAGGTTTGCCTACATAAGAGCACCCCGGAAAATGTGCCGATCTGTGTGTGTTATAACACAGTTAAGTTTATGTTAGAGCTAATCTGCGTTTTTCCACATTGAAAATATACAGAATGCCGGCGCGCTTTATACCATAAAATAAGATAAAACACCACCCATAGTTATATTTTTCTGAACTTAAGTCATTTAGTTGAATAAAATACACTATGACTATATTTTATTGTGCGTTGTTTTTAATACCATGATTTCTATGATTTTTTCGGTTGACTAATAATAATTCAATTTGAAATAACCTAACATTACTTTTAGGCTATTTTCATATTTTTAAAAAAATTGATATGTTAAGGCGTTAGTTGGCATAACCGCGCTTCACTGCTAACATAACCGTCAACATACATTATTTATATTTAATCAACAAAATTGGCTGATGAGTGCATTATTACTGACTTAAATCAGCATAAATAGGCAGAATTCATGGCTATCTCAATTAAAACGGAAGAAGATATTCAGAAAATGCGTATCGCCGGACATTTGGCGGCAGAAGTGTTAGAAATTATTGAACCTTATATAAAACCGGGCGTTTCCACCGGTGAACTTGATCGTATCTGTCACTCCCATATTGTCGAAAAACAGCAAGCTATCCCAGCCTGTTTAAATTACCACGGCTTCCCTAAATCTATTTGTACCTCTGTTAACGATGTTATTTGCCATGGTATTCCGAGTGATGAGAAAATCTTAAAAGAAGGTGATATCATTAATATTGATGTCACTGTTATTAAAAATGGCTTCCATGGCGACACGTCCAAGATGTTTATTGTCGGTAAACCAACGATCCAAGGCGAACGGTTATGTAAGGTAACACAGGAAAGCCTTTATCTGGCCTTAAAAATGGTCAAACCAGGTATTCGTTTACGAACGATAGGTCAGGCAATTCAACAATTAGTTGAACAACATCATTTTTCTGTCGTGCGTGAATATTGTGGCCATGGTATTGGTCAAGTTTTTCATGAAGAACCTCAAGTATTACATTATGATGCTGATGACGGCGGTGTAATACTGCAAAAAGGCATGACGTTTACTATTGAACCGATGGTAAATACCGGCGATCATCGTATTAGAACGATGAAAGATGGCTGGACAGTAAAAACAAAAGATCGAGGTTGGTCTGCCCAATATGAACATACATTAGCTGTCACCGACGATGGATGTGAAATTTTAACCTTACGAAAAGAAGAAGAACCATTTATTTCGGCTATATTAGTCAATAAATAATTTTCTGCTTAGCCTCCATAATTTTGGAGGCTTTTCTGTTAATGATATTGTTTTACTGCTTTTTATTTGTTTATTAATACTATTTATTAGTAATCTTATAAATTAGATCCCCTGTAGCAATTTCGGTTACGCAACCATGATGAAAAGTAATCAACCTGTCCCACTTGTCCTTACTCTTGATAAACTATCTCAAGAGGATTTTACTTTACCTTTACTAAAACAACAGGTAGAGCGCTTGCAAAAATGGTTAGAACAATCTTTTAAGCAGGGTATTGCGGCCGCTGAACTTATTGCCATGCGTAGCCATTATCTTGATAAATTGTTACAGCGTCTTTGGCAGATTCATGGTTTTGAAGCAATTCCTCAATTATCTTTAATTGCAGTAGGCGGTTATGGTCGACAAGAATTACATCCGTTGTCAGATATAGACTTATTAATTTTAAGTCAGCATCCTTTAGCTACCACTATCACAGCTAAGATAGGTCAATTTATTACGCTATTATGGGATTTAGGTTTCCAAATCGGTCATAGTGTACGTACATTAGAAGAGTGTTTACAAGCAGGACAGGCAGATCTGTCGATTGCAACTAATCTATTTGAATCAAGGTTAATTTGTGGCGATCAATCTCTGTTTCGATCATTACAACAAGCCATATTTAACGATAATTTTTGGCCATCTAATATGTTTTTTGCGGCCAAACGTAATGAACAACACCTACGCCATCAACGTTATCATAGTACTAGTTACAACCTTGAGCCAGATATCAAAAGTAGTCCCGGCGGTTTGCGTGACATTCATATATTGTTATGGGTCGCGCGGCGACATTTTGGCGCAACCACCATTAAGCAGACAGTTCAGTTCGGCTTTCTAAGCCCAGCAGAATATCGTGAATTAAACATTTGTCTAAATTTTTTGCTGCGTATTCGATTTGCGCTGCATTTAATAATAAAACGTTATGATAATCGCCTACTATTTGCACATCAATTAAATGTTGCCCGCTTACTAGGCTATCAAGGTGAAGGCAATCAGCCTGTTGAGCAAATGATGAAAGACTACTATCGTGACACACGACGTGTCCAAGAACTCAATAGCATGCTGCTACAGCTGTTTGATGAAGCGATTCTTAGCGAAAAAAATCTAGCTGCACCATATAAACTTGATCATGAATTTCAACTTAGGGGAGATCTGATCGATCTGATTGATAGTTCACTGTTTCATCGTGATCCCACTGCCATTTTACGGCTATTTTATCAAATGGCCGAACATATAAATATTCAAGGAATATACTCAGCTACGCTACGTCAATTGCGTCTTGCTTGTCAAAAACTGGCTAAACCTCTGTGTGAAATCCCGCTTGCTCGTGAAATGTTTATTACTATTTTGCGCCATCCTAGAGCGGTCAAAGGTGCCATTGTGCCCATGCACTTACATGATGTACTCAGTGCATATATGCCGGTTTGGCAAAATATTGTTGGACAAATGCAATTTGATCTTTTTCATGCTTACACCGTCGATGAACATACTATTCGGGTATTACAAAAACTTGATCAATTTGCTGATGAAAAAAATAATCGCCAACATCCTTTATGCGTTGCCATTTATGCTAAGCTTGCTCAGCCTGAAATTTTACGGCTGGCGGCTATGTTTCATGATATTGCTAAAGGTAGGAAAGGCGATCACTCTGAACTGGGCGCAAAAGATGCAAAGCAATTTGCCCTAGCCCATGGCCTATCTGAACCTGATTCATCCTTAATTGCCTGGCTTGTACGTCAACATCTTTTGATGTCAGTGACTGCCCAACGGCGTGATATTCAAGATCCCGTTGTTATTAAACAATTTGCCCGTGAAGTAAAATCAATAAACCGTCTCGATTCTCTGCTGTGCCTGACTGTTGCCGATATATGCGCAACCAATAATACCTTATGGAATAGCTGGAAACAGAGTCTATTAAAAGAGCTGTATTTGATAACTAAAAAGCAATTAAATCAAGGTGCGCAAGCAATACCTACTTTACGTCAACGTATCCAACTCCATCGCCTACGAGCGTTAACCCTGCTACAGGAAAAAAATATTGATGAAGATGAGCTGAAAAAATTATGGTCACGCTGCCATGCTGATTATTTTTTACGTCATAACCCACAGCAACTTGCCTGGCACGCTAGCGCTTTATTAAAACACAATTTAGATAAACCACTGATACTGATTAGTACCGTATCTGTTCATGGTGGTACCGAAATTTTTATCTGGTGTCCAGATCGACCATCACTATTTGCCGCTGTTGCCGGAGAACTTGATAGACGAAATCTTAATATTCATAGCGCTCAAATCTTTACTAACAAAGATAATATGACAATGGATACGTTTGTGGTATTAGATCCTAAAGGCCAACCGCTAGCTCTTGATCGCTATGAAAATATTCGTCAAGCTTTATTAAAAGTTATTAACACTCCAGATAACCAAACATTAAAAACGCGTAACGCCCATCATAAATTTCGCCATTTTAATGTACCAACTAAAGTTCATTTTCTGCCCAATCAAAATGCTAGACGAACTTATATGGAACTTGTTGCCCTGGATCAACCTGGATTATTGGCACAAATCGGTAATATATTTACTGAAATGGCCATGCTGTTACACGGAGCCAGGATCACAACCATTGGCGAAAGAGTTGAAGATTTATTTGTACTTACTGATCAAAACAACCAAGCACTCGATCAAAATAGCCAACAAAAACTGGCAGAGAAATTGACCCAAGCCTTGACTTCAATAGATAAAGAAAAAAGTAAACATGTTAAATAATTACAACCCAGAGGATAAGTAATTTTATGGAGCAACTCAAAACCATTATTGAAAATGCTTTTGAACGTCGAGCAGAAATCACACCGGCGACGACCAATGTGCAATTAAGTGATGCAATCAATCAAGTGATCAGCCAACTGGATAAAGGACAGTTAAGGGTTGCTGATAAGATCAATGGACAGTGGATAACTCATCAATGGCTTAAGAAAGCCGTACTACTCTCTTTTCGTATTAATGATAATCGATTAATCGAAGGCGCAGAAAGCCGCTATTTTGATAAAGTAGCGATGAAATTTGCTGACTATGATCATGCCCGTTTTCAACGCGAAGGTTTTAGAGTTGTTCCACCCGCAACGGCTAGAAAAGGGGCCTTTATCGCGCCAAATACCGTTTTGATGCCATCTTATATTAATATCGGTGCTTATATTGATGAAGGATCCATGATCGATACCTGGGCAACGGTTGGCTCGTGTGCGCAAATTGGTAAAAATGTTCACTTATCCGGTGGTGTGGGTATTGGTGGTGTGCTTGAACCCTTACAAGCTAATCCAACCATTATCGAAGATAACTGTTTTATTGGGGCTCGCTCTGAAATTGTTGAGGGTGTCATTGTTGAAGAAGGATCAGTTATCTCAATGGGCGTCTATATTGGCCAGAGTACCAAAATTTATGATAGGGAAAGCGGTGAAATTCTCTATGGCCGAATTCCAGCTGGCTCTGTCGTCGTCGCAGGTAACTTACCCGCCAAAAATGGCAACTATAGTCTATATTGTGCGGTTATTGTCAAAAAAGTCGATGACAAAACCAGAAAGAAAGTTGGCATTAACGAGTTACTAAGAACAATAGACTAAAATTTATTATAGCGGATTATTGTTATCTATCCGCTTCTTCTTATTATTATGCTAACCTATAATAATTGTTAAATAACCTTTTTCCAGCAATATTAATATGTATGATAATCTAAAAAGTTTAGGTATTACTCAACCTGAAGATATCGATCACTACACCCTTCGCCAAGAAGCAAACCATGATATTCTTAAGATCTATTTTCGCAAAGATAAAGATGAACATTATGCTAAAAGCGTAAAATTCAAATATCCACTACAACGAAAGCTGATTAATCTTGACAATAATCTCAAAGAAATCAATGAAATTAATCTCCACCTACGGGATGTGATCGAAGAATTAAATCAAATTTGTCAACATGACCAAACCAAACATGATTTAAAAAGTAAGATATTAAATGATTTATGCCATTTAGAATCTGTAGTAATAAGCAAAATTGCTGAAATTAAATCAGATTTAAAAAAGCTCTCCTGAAAAATCCATAGCAGCTTATATGCCAATACTAACTGGCTGTTAAGCCATATTTACCTATCAAACACATTAACATAATAATTTAGTATTAAAATTTATATCATTGATAAATATTGACTCTCGAGTTCAGGCACCATGCCTAACCAACCAAACTGTGATAACAAATGCATCCAAGCATCATCCCACTTTGCAGTTAATTGCAATTTATCGCCTGTTATTGGATGCTTAAAAGATAAATAACTCGCATGTAACATTAAACGGTTGGTAGCAAAATGGTGTGCAACACCCCGATTTTGACGCAGATCGCCATGGGTGGTATCACCAATTATAGGATGACGGATATGTGCCATATGACGTCTTAATTGATGTTTGCGACCCGTCTTCGGCTGCAACGCTAACAGCGAGGAACGTGATGTAGGATAACGACCTATCTCTATCGCACATTCAACTCTAGCTAATGGCGAATAATGAGTAATACACGCTTGAGGCTGGCTTATTTTGCTAGCATATTTGTTTGCAATTTTATCTTTCTCCTCCGTTAATGGATAGTCTATAATATCAGCTGCATTAACATAGCCACGTACAATCGCATGATACTTTTTTTCTATTGCATGGTGCTCAAATTGCTGCGCTAAAAGACAAGCAACTTCACTAGAAAGTGCCATTAATAACACCCCTGAAGTTGGTTTATCTAAACGGTGAACAGGGAAAACATACTGACCAATTTGATCACGCACTGTTTGCATAATAAAACGAGTTTCATGACGATCAAGCCAACTCCGATGTACAAGCCATCCAGTGGGTTTATTTATGGCAATCAAATGCTGATCCTGATAAAGCACTTCAAGCATCCGTTGAATTACCTTGTGAAAAAATTTTATCTAACGCTCGTAAATATTCCAATAATTGGCAATATCGCCCTTCTTGTTGTTCTTTATAGATTTCTTCAAAATAGGGAGTGATAGCGAATATGTTTGGCAAAACAATATCTTGTTCAATAATCTTATAGAGTTTTGGTAATAATACCCATTGCAACCATTCATGTGCCTCCATGGTGTCAATGGCAAAAGGCAAATGACTAGCAAAAGCTTCCGCTGACGGCGGTGTATTATTCCAAAGATTAAGGTTTTTCATTTCAGCTTCAATGAGACGCAGTTTTTCTATAACTATCAAATTGGTATTCATTTCCTACACTAGTATCATAAGTAAAAATAAATGAATCATAACATTATTAGCTATCAAACAAAAAAGTAGCCGGCGATATTAATTTTATTACTCATTATTAAATCACAATAAAACGATCTAGCTATCGAAATTTTAATCAATAAAAATACACCTATTAATAACATTATAAGTAAGTAATGTTATATTTTTATCAGCGACTAGGTCATTAAAATAATCTTTTGTTGAGCTATCTTAACCATAAAAAAACCAGCCTATAAAATCGACTGGTTATATAATATGTAACGCTATTAAATAGAATATTTATGCATCCTGCATTATCAGCATCCTGCTGAATAGATCTTCCTACTATTTACGAGGTAGTTATTTGTAAGCAATCATACTTATCAATCGTTATCCCTAACACTACCCTTCTTATTTCTCTATATTATTAAAAATTTAATAATTTCAAAGTTAGAAAATAAACTCTCATTCACCACTTATTATTAGTAACAATCACTGAATTTATTCCGTGCAATAAACTGCTGTTAGGTTATTTCTACTTCTCGTTACGATTTATGGTTCATTTGATAAATGCTAACTTATCGGCGGGCATAAGAATGTCGGATTTATCTGAGGAACACAAGAATAGAAAAAATAGTTTTTAATCATTTTTTCTCGATAATTACAGAATATTTTTTTATCCTACTGAAATAAAAAAATATTTCATCTCGCTTCATGGTTTTAAAAGCAATAAACGCAGATATAACTTACATAATTTGTAAGCTATATCTCACAAAAAAATAAGTAAATATCTCAATTATATTGCTCTTCAATTACAGGAATAAGTTGTTTTAAAAATTCAATCAGATTACAAGCTAAGACGCTACGCGTTGTTTGACCCAATGTTTCTAATATAACTTGGCCAGTGAGATTATCTACGGAAATAATTTCAAATTCAGAATCTAGACTGGCAATAAAAAGAGTTGGGGTTAGTCTACGTCTTTTTTGCGTAATTAAATGTCCAATTAAGTTCTCTTGTAAACGAGTAAAGTCTGTCATATTCCATACTTGAATTAAATCCAGTTGCCTACCTTGAAATTTTACTCGCATATCAGCCGCTAATTGCGTGGTATAAAATTGGTGAATATTAGGATAAAAATGAATTTCCAACGCTTTTTCAACAGAATGTAACTTTTGATTTGGCATCGGAAAAGGTTTTGGTAACCAAAAGGTGACTTCATCTTTACTATATTCAATACAAGGCGAAGGAATACTGTAAAAACTCTTACTAGCCGGTAAACCACCGGTCTGCTGTTGCCAGTAAGTAATATAACGCTGTGTGAGTTCCTTTAATGCATGAGAAATCGTTGTTTCCATGGTCAATTATTCTTATTGGTGACGAATTATAGCAATAAATCATTCTAATATATGAAAGTATCATTAGGTATTATTATCTATCTACACAATTTGTTGTTAAGCTATACATTGAATAACAAACTTACTCTAATATATCGATTAAGCTAGCAACTATCATACTGATTTTCTATTTTAGAAGGAACTCTATGCCAATTTATCAAGATAATGGCGAGCTACAACACCTAACGCTCGGAAAAAAAACCGAATATCAAGATAACTATGCACCGCATCTACTGCAGGCTGTTCCACGTCGCTTAAATCGGCAACCTTTAGGATTATCATCAGATAAATTACCTTTTCATGGCGCAGATATTTGGACACTGTATGAGCTTTCATGGCTAAACAGTCGAGGAGTTCCTCAAGTTGCTATCGGCCATGTTACCATTGATGCTAATAGCGTAAATCTAATTGAATCCAAAAGTTTTAAACTCTATCTAAATAGTTTCAATCAGACAAAATTTATCAATTGGCAAGAAGTTGAAAAACAACTAAACCAAGATCTTACAACCTGCGCTGTAGGAGAAGTGACAGTAAAATTACAGCCTCTTACTATATTTTCCGATCAAACTATTCACAATTTGCCTGGTGAATGTATTGATGAGCAAGAGATAGAAATTACTGATTATAAATTTAATCGTGATTATCTTAAAAATGCAACCGCGAGTATTAAAGTAGACGAAACATTAGTTAGCCATCTGCTAAAATCTAATTGCTTAATTACCAACCAACCTGATTGGGGCTCAATACAAATTCATTATTTTGGCCCTAAAATTGATAGAGAAAAGCTACTGCGTTATTTAGTCTCTTTTAGACATCATAATGAATTTCATGAACAATGTGTCGAGCGCATTTTCAATGATATTCTTCAATTATGTCAACCAGATAAGTTAAGTGTTTATGCCCGTTATACACGCCGTGGCGGGCTGGACATTAACCCTTGGCGTAGCAATGAGAATTTCCAGCCAACAATAATGCGATTAGCACGGCAGTAAGGAGTTTAATTTGATAACACATGTCAGCCCGTTAGGTTCAATGGATCTACTATCTCAAATTGAAGTTAGCATTCTTAAACGTACTGCCAGTAGCGATCTTTATCAACTATTTAGAAACTGCTCCTTAGCTGTGCTTAATTCAGGCAGTAAGACAGATAATAGCAAAGAATTAATCGCTAAATATCCCAATTTTGATATCAATGTTCTCCAGCGTGAACGCGGCGTGAAACTAGAATTAATTAATCCGCCAGAAAAAGCTTTTGTTGATGGTAAAATTATCCGTTCACTACAAGCAAATTTATTTTCTGTATTAAGAGATATTCTTTTTGTTCATGCCCAGATTATATCCGCAGAAAAACTGCTGGCATTAAGCCTGCATAATAGTATCAATATCACTAATATTATTTTTACCATTCTGCGTAATGCCCGAGTCCTGCATCTGGATGAAGATCCAAATATCATTGTTTGCTGGGGAGGCCATTCAATAAACGAAATTGAATATCTTTATGCCCGCAAGGTTGGCAATGAATTAGGATTACGTGAATTAAATATCTGCACTGGCTGTGGCCCTGGTGCAATGGAAGCACCGATGAAAGGCGCCGCAGTAGGCCATGCACAGCAACGCTATAAAAATGGCCGCTTTCTTGGGTTAACTGAACCTTCGATTATTGCAGCTGAACCACCTAACCCTCTGGTTAGTGAACTTGTTATCATGCCAGATATTGAAAAACGCCTTGAAGCATTTGTGCGGATAGCTCATGGTATCATTATTTTTCCAGGCGGTGCAGGCACGACAGAGGAACTACTTTATTTATTAGGTATTTTAATGGATCCGGCCAATAATAATCAGGCATTACCATTGATACTAACTGGCCCAAAAGAGAGCCAAGCCTATTTTGACACTCTTGATGATTTCATTAAGCATACTCTTGGTGAGCAGGCGTGTAATTATTATCAAATTATCATCGATGATCCAGAAGCCGTAGCCCGTGAAATGAAAAAACTGATGCCTCTAGTCAAAGAAAGTCGTCTCAATACTGGTGATGCCTACAGCTTTAATTGGTCAATAAAAGTTAATTCAGAACTGCAAAAACCCTTTGCCCCTACCCATGACAATATGGCAAAACTTAATCTATTTTGTGATCCGCAGCAGCCAGAAAAATTGGCCGCTAACTTACGAAGAGCCTTTTCTGGCATTGTTGCAGGTAATGTGAAAGAAGTAGGTATGAAAGAAATTGAAAAGCATGGTCCTTATAAACTCCATGGTGATGCCATAATTATGGCTCACATGGATACATTATTACGCGGGTTTGTTAGTCAACATCGAATGAAGCTACCTAGCAGTTCAGCCTATATACCCTGCTATGAAATAATCAAATAACTGACCAGACAAACGATGCACAAAAAATCATGATCCACTTACTTATTGTTGATGCTTTAAATCTAATCAGACGTATTCATGCTGTTCAAGGAAGCCCTTGCGAACAAGCTTGTATTTCAACTCTTCGCCAGCTGATTAACCATACTTTGCCCACCCATGCAGTGGCAATATTCGATAGCAAAGAACAGCAGACAAATAACTGGCGGCAACAACTTTTACCTCAATACAAAGCTGGCCGACAAGCCATGCCGGAGGATCTGTATCATGAAATAAATAACCTTGAAATCGCATTTAAAGCGCAAGGATTAGCCTGTTGGCATGCCTTCGAAAATGAAGCAGACGATCTGGCGGCAACATTAGCAATTAAAGTGGCTACTGCCGGATATCGTGTCACCATCATTTCAACAGATAAAGGCTATTGTCAGCTACTTTCATCATCGATTTATATTCGTGATTATTTTCAAAAACGCTGGCTTGATTTATCTTTCGTTAATAAAGAATTTGGTGTTAAACCTGAACAATTACAGGATTATTGGGGACTAACTGGCATAAACAGCAGTAAAATCCCCGGTATAACCGGCATAGGTCCTAAAACCGCAGCAACCTTACTTCAGCAATATCCTACCTTAGAGGCTATTTTTGCTAATATCAACTCGATACCTGAGAAATGGCGCAAACGGATTGAACCGGCGCAAAAAATAGCTTTCATTAGCCGACAGGTGGCTTCTCTTAAAACGGATCTACAGTTAAATGGAAATTTGCAACAACTGAGATTTATCCCATAACTCAGTAAAAAATATAAATTTTTATTATTAATTACTTCTTTTCTAATCCCGTTCTGGTATAGAGGCTGACCAAATTCGTCTTACATGTACCGTTATCTCTTCGCGATCATGGTAGAGTTGCTTCGCTTGAATTTGAGCATTAATACCATTTTCGTTTAGTGTCTGTGATATTTTGTGCAAAATATGTAAAACTTCTTGATAACGTTTTTTCATCGGTAACTTTAAATTAAATATTGCTTCCCGGCACCATCCTTTTAACAACCAACCTGTTATTAAAGCAGCAACTTTTGCTGGTTTTTCAACCATATCACAAACCAACCAAGTAATATTCTTAGTGTGTGGGATAAATTTAAAACCATCAATACGATGATGCCGTACCTGACCTGTTTGCATTAAGCTTTTCGCTATTGGGCCATTATCAATCGCATCGACCATCATACTGCGCTTCACTAATTGATATGTCCATCCACCTGGACAAGCGCCTAGATCAACTGCCTTCATACCCGATGCTAAACGCTCTTCCCATTCATCATAAGGAATAAATAGATGAAATGCCTCTTCCAGTTTTAATGTTGAACGACTTGGCGCATCAACTGGCAGTTTTAACCGAGGGATCCCCATAAAGAAAGGTGAATTGTTATTCACATAAGAATAGCCAACATAACAACAACCGGCCGCAATAAAAAATACATGTATAACTGGACGCTGATGGTTTTCTTTTAATAACAATATTTTTTGTTGACGAAGCGCATGACGTAAGGGCACCGTAAATTTACGGCAAAATTTCAGTAGTTCTTTACTCTCATTGGTATCAGGCACCTCAACCCGTAATTCACCAGCCCGTTCAACGACACCTTGCAATAACGCAACAATCGGCGATACGCGATCGTCGGATGGCAAATCTTTCAATAAATTGCTAACAACTACTAATTGGCGAGCAAATATTAATGTGGCAAAGGGTATCTCTTTAGCCAAACGCTCTGCATCAGTAGACTGATAGCATTCAAATAAGACATAACCGCTATTATCTTTTACTTTAGCATAACCATACACACCGATCTGCGTAGCCTTCTCGGTAATTTCTGCCGCACACTCTTTTTCAAATCCTGCACGGCAATATAAAATAATATTTTTATTCATGACGTATTATTGGATTCCTAAGCCGAGTTGCGCCAATAACAATTAATATCCAGCCAATCAAAAAGCAAAAGCCGCCTACTGGTGTCAAATGAGCAAAATATTTTACCTGCAATAGTGCCATACAGTAAAAACTGCCACTGAACAATAAAATGCCTATACTGAAGAAAATACCTCCCCAGTAAAACCATAATATGACTTTACGTAATAAAATAGCACCTAATATCATCAGTACTAAAGTATGCATTGATTGATAACGTAAACCAATACAAATCCATTCTCTTTGATCATGGTTTAGTAAAGGTGATAATAAATGTGAACCTATTGCGCCAAATGCAACGCAAAAAAATCCACTAATTCCTGCAAATATCAACATTAAACGAGCATTCACGTTAATATCCTTTCCCTTTTTAAATTAATTTTTTTACTTGTCATATAGTTTACGGCTCACCAGTAACAAATCCCCATTTTTGTTGCTCGCTAGCTGCTTTTGCAAGGATCCATTGACGAAATGCAGCAATCTTACCTAACTCCGCTTGAGTATCATGACAAACCAAATAGAAAGCTTTTTTACTAATTAAAACATCATTAAACGGACATACTAAACGACCTGTATCAAGTTCATTTTTTGTCATAATGTTATTAATCAATGCGATACCTTGACCATGTATGGCGGCTTGAATAACCATAGCACTATGACTGAAAATGGGTCCTTGTTCTACATTAATAATGTCTTGTAATGATAATTGACGTGCATAAGCTTGCCAATCACGCCGAGAAGAATCATGTAGCAATGTATGATGAATTAAATCTTGCGGTTTTTTCAATGGATAACGCCCCGCTAATAAGGCTGGCGCACAAACTGGTATTAAGTATTCCGCATACAAACGATCTGTTCTTAAGCCTGGCCAATTACCATAACCATAAAAGATGGCCACATCAACATCATTGGCCATTTTATCTCCCTCATGATAAACAGCCTGTATACGTACATCAATATCAGGATAAGCATGATTAAAACTCGATAAACGCGGCACTAACCATTGAATAGCAAAACTCGGTAATAAACTGACGGTTAATGCTCCCTTTGCGCTAAGTGCCTGTAATTTCCGAGTAGCTTCACGTAATGAAGAAAAAATTTCTTTAATATCTAAATAATAACTTTGCCCTTCTTTAGTTAATAATAATGAACGATTACGCCGACGAAATAATTTCAAACCCAAGAAATTTTCTAAACCTTTTATTTGATGACTTATTGCCGCCTGAGTAACATAAAGCTCTTCTGCTGCTTTAGTAAAACTTAAATGACGGGCTGCAGCATCAAATACCCTTAATGCATTAAGAGGAGGCATACATTTTGACATGATCGCTTCTTACTCATCCTTATATATCCATTAGTTTTTATAATCTGAAGCATTATAAATTGTCCATTGTAGATAAACCAGTATATGTCTATAGTAAGGCTGCTTCCTGGGCCTGAATGAATCGCTAAATTGTTAATTTATATAAAATTCTTGGCTTTATGGATGTGATGTTTTGTTTGCAAATTATCTGGTTTTTCCAGGTTGAATAGTTAATACTACTATTTTCACTCCTATACATTTACCTTGTCTGTCCATAGTAATTTTATCGCGCCGCATTTATCGCGGCGTTTTTTTATCCACTAAATATATATCTTTTTCATCGCCGAATATAATCGGATAATATACTTATGATACAGATAGAATAGATATTATTAATCAAGACTAGTACTATTTTTCTAATTTTAAGTGAATATAACAAACCTGGTGAGAAAGATCATTTTTGACAAGATAAAATTGCAATAATTAGATATAGAGAGCCTAAATATTTTGATAGCTGTGCTTTTCATGCCAATAACATTTTCTATAGCACTATTTCGCCAATATTTCCCTGTTATCCAAGACAAAACTAGCGCTCAAATTTTATCTCTTGATTAGGTAGATATTTTAAACAAATGGGACTCGCTCAACAACTCAGTACTTCAAGAATTGATGACATTCAATCACGGGTTTAAGCCTGCCAAAAAATCGCTCAAAATGCGCTTTGATTGCTAATAATTAGCAAATTATTTCATTTTCTTTCGCTAGCCATCATTTTACGCTGTAATTTTTTTAATACATGCGCAACCGCAACAAAACCAAAACTAGCTGTTACCATTGTTGCTGCTCCAAAACCGGCGGCACAATCCATACGCATTGTTCCTCCCACATTACTTTTAGTCCTACAGACGGTGCCATCACTTTGTGGATAAACTAATTGTTCGGTCGAGAAAACACAGTCAATACCTAATTTACCTTTGCTATTTTTGATTATTTTAAAATCACTTTTTAATTTTTCACGTAATTTGGCAGCTAAGGGATCATGGATCGTTTTCGCTAAATCTTTGACTTGGATCTGGGTAGGATCAATTTGTCCACCGGCGCCACCAGTGGTCACAATGGGGATTTTATAACGACGACAATAAGCTAATAAAGCAGCTTTAGGCCGTATGCTATCGATAGCATCAATTACATAATCAAATTGCATTGATATCAGCTCAGCAAGATTAGTCGTCGAGACAAAATCATCAATAATATTAATTTGACATTCAGGGTTAATTTGCAAAATACGCGATTTCATGACTTCAACTTTTGATTGACCAATAGTTTCGCTCAATGCATGCAATTGTCGATTAGTATTTGTCACACATACATCATCCATATCAATCAGTGTGATAGTGCCGATCCCTGTTCTTGCTAATGCTTCCGCAGCCCATGAGCCTACACCACCAATACCAACAACACAGACATGGGAACGAGCAAAAAGCATTAACGCTTTTTGACCATAGAGACGGCCGATACCAGCGAAGCGCCGTAGCCAAGCTTGTGAAAGGAGTAATTGCATGTCTAACCTTAGTTAATAAAAATAGCGTGTTCACCAATAATAAAAAAGAAACTAATTTATTAATTCAAATCCTGATTATATCTATTATGATAATAAAACCGACTCGTTAACTATTTATCTGCAGGCCGTAATAACCGATTAGCTAATAACGATTAGCTTATATTATCTGTTTCATTCTTATCTGCTTAATTGACCTCATTCTGGATATTTAAATTAGTAATAAATTATACCCTCACCCGATCATCAAGATAATTTCTGATAAAATATTTTACTGATTTAAGATAATAATTAAATAACTACTTTTATATTACCATTAAAAAAATAAGTATTTATTTGTTGATTACTTTTTTGGCTATCATTTTTTGCTGACTTCTTATATCAATAAGCATGATACCTAATATGCATAAAAGAACAAAAATTAATCATCAAGTCTTTTTTATGTACAAGATATAATAAAATATCGCAATATTTAAGAAAAAAACTTGCATCGGATCTGATCCTGAGTATAGTGAGCCGCTATCGGACGCGGGATGGAGCAGCCTGGTAGCTCGTCGGGCTCATAACCCGAAGGTCGTCGGTTCAAATCCGGCTCCCGCAACCAATAAAAAACATTAACCATTTCAGGCGCGGGATGGAGCAGCCTGGTAGCTCGTCGGGCTCATAACCCGAAGGTCGTCGGTTCAAATCCGGCTCCCGCAACCAATATTAAAAACAAGAATCATTTCAGACGCGGGATGGAGCAGCCTGGTAGCTCGTCGGGCTCATAACCCGAAGGTCGTCGGTTCAAATCCGGCTCCCGCAACCAATATTAAAAACAAGAAT